>NZ_CP121015.1:300000-580070 GCF_041468085.1 Tistrella mobilis
CGGCGGACAGCCTGGCATCGGCACGCACGGCCATGGCCTCGTGCTTCGGGCCGCTGGATGCGGCACGCAGCCAGCCGCATCTGGCGCTGGTCGATCTGGGCCTGCCCGACGGATCGGGCATCGAGCTGATCCGCGAACTGGCCTGCGCCCGGCCGGATGTCATGCCCATCGTCACCACCATCTACGATGATGACGGCCATCTGTTCGATGCCATCACCGCCGGTGCCCAGGGCTATCTGCTGAAGGATCAGGATGCCGGGCTGCTGGCGCAGTATCTGCGCCGGATCGAGCGCGGCGACCCGCCGCTGTCGCCCTCGATCGCGCGGCGGATCCTGGCCCGGCTGCGCAGCCCCGCCGCGCCCATACCACCCGCCCCCGGCGCCACGCTTTCCCCCGCCGATCCCGATGTCACCCTGACCCCGCGGGAGATCGAGGTGCTGTCGCTGTTGGGCCGCGGCCTGCGCAATGCCGAGGTCGCCCGGCTGCTGTCGTTGAGCGAGCACACCATCGCCGGCTATGTGAAGGCGATCTACGCCAAGCTCAGCATCTGTTCGCGGGCGGAAGCCGCGCTGGAGGCGGCGAAGCGGGGGCTGGTCTGACCGCCCGGCCCCCGAACGCAGTCAGCCCCCGGCCCGCATCCGCGCCCGCCGGTAGAGCGGCGCCACGATCAGCGGCGACAGATAGAGCGGCAGCTGGCCTGCCGCCATGATCAGCTCCAGCGGCCGGTCGCCCTGGCCGGAAATCGCCGCCAGCAGCAGGATCATGTTGCGGTTGCCCGAGACCAGCGCCGCCGACAGCCGCGCCTGCACCGGGACCGGCCCAAGGATCGCAAAGCCGAAGAGCGCGAAGCCGATGGCCTGTAGTGCCAGGTTGAGCGCCAGCGTGGACAGAATGGCGAGCGTCATGAAGCCGGGGGCCGCGACCAGCGCCGGCCCCACCCCGTGCATCACCGCCAGCCCCACTGCCGCCACCATCAGGGTGATGGCGGTGTCGATGGCGGGGGCCGCCCCCCTGATGCGCGGCCGGCCGATCAGCGCGGTGATCAGGAAGGCGCCGCCGAAACTCGCCCCGATCATCACCGCCAGACGCAGCGCCGTCACCATCGGGTCGATGGCGGCCCCGCCGCCCAGCAGCAGGGCCACCGCCGGCAGGATCACCGGCGCCAGAATATTGGTCGGCAGGCCGACCAGGGTGAGCAGGGCGACATCGGTGCCGAGCAGCACGCCATAGGCCGCCGCCGACATCATGCCCGGGGTGGCCGCGATCAGGGTCATGGCGCGCAGGAACACGTCGTCGGCCGGCAGCACCAGCCGCCCCAGGCACCAGACCAGCACCGGGCAGGCAAGCAGGATCCAGAAGATCACCACGATGCCGAGCCCCGGCCGGCGCAACACGGCGATGAAGGCGGCAGGCTCTACCCGCAGCAGCGCCAGGAACATGGTCAGGCACGACAGCGGCAGCAGCGCCGGATTGGCCGCAGCGGCCAGATCCGGCGCCAGAATGCCGAGCCCGGCCCCCGCCGCCATCAGCCAGGCGCCGTGGCGGCGGATAAGAGGGCCGATACCGGGGACGGGAAAGATCATCTGCCGCCGCAGCCTTCAGGACAGCGATCCGGGCAACGCCGTCACCACTTCAGGCACCAGCACCATCAGCACCACGAAGGCGACCATGATCAGGCAGAAGGGCAGGGCGGCGCGGGCGAGTTTCAGGATGGGCGTGCCGGTCAGGCCCTGGATCACGAACAGGTTGAAGCCGACCGGCGGGGTGATCTGGGCCATTTCCACGGTCACGATCAGGAAGACGCCGAACCAGATCGGGTCGAAACCGGCGGCCGTGACCAGCGGCAGGGTGACCGGCAGGGTCATCACGATCGCCGACAGCCCGTCCAGAATGCAGCCCAGCATCAGGTAGAAGACCAGCAGCACCGCGATCAGCATATAGGGATGCAGGCCCAGCGCCTCGATCTGGCCGGCGATTTCGACCGGCAGGCCCAGCCGGGCCATGGCCTTCGACAGGAACAGCGCGCCCGAGATGATCAGCCCGATCATCGAACAGGTGCGGACCGTGCCGAGCAGGGCGTCGAACAGCTTGCGCCAGGTGAGCGTGCGCTGGCCCAGCGCCACCAGCAGGGCGCCCAGAACGCCCATCGCCGCCGCCTCGGTGACGCTGGCGAAGCCCAGATACATCGAGCCGATGACGAACAGGATCAGGAACAGCACCGGGACCAGCGACAGCAGGGCGGCAAATTTCTGCCCCCAGCCGAGCCGCGGCTCCACCTCGGGCAGCATCGACGGGTCGAGCGAAGTTCGTACGCCCAGATAACCCATATAGAGCAGGGCCAGGATCAGCCCCGGCACGATGCCGGCCATGAAGAGTTCGAGGATCGAGACATTGGCGAGCACGCCATAGACGATCATCGGGATCGAGGGCGGGATCAGGAAGCCGAGCGTGCCGGCACCTGCAAGCGATCCCATGGCGAGGTTGCGGTCATAGCCGCGGGCCAGGAGTTCCTTGAGCGTGATCCGCCCGACGGTTGCCGTGGTGGCGGCGGACGAGCCCGAGACGGCCGCGAACAGGGTGCAGCCCAGCACGTTGACATGCAGCAGCCGGCCGGGCAGGCGCCGCGTCCAGGGGGAAAGCCCCGAGAACAGGTTCTCGGACAGGCGGGTGTGGAACAGCAGTTCACCCATCAGGATGAACAGCGGCAGGGTCACCAGTTCCGCCGAGGTCGCGGTCGACCAGAGATCGCCGGCCAGGAAGCGGTCGACCCGCATGTTGCGGAAGACTTCCAGGCTGACCAGGCCGATGGAGGTGAGGGTGATGCCGACCCAGACGCCGGCGGAGAGCAGCCCCACCAGCATGCCGAAGACCAGAAGTAGGGGCAGGCTCATTCGATCCCTCCGGCATGTTTGCCGGCATCTTCCACCGGATCGTTGACCAGCGCCCGGAGCACACGGGCGAGGAAGGCGAGGGCGAGCAGCACGAAGCCCGCGGCAAGCAGGCCCTGCGGAATGATCAGCGGCGTCGCCAGCGGATAGAAGGACCGCGAGCCGATCTCGGCCGTGCGGATCGCCTGCGATACCATGGCGACGGCGATGAAGCCGGTGACGCCCAGGCCGAAGACGCTGGCCCCCAGATCCATCAGCCGGCGTGCGGCCGGCGGCAGGGCCAGGGTCACGGCCGCGACCCGGATATGGCCGCCGGTGCGCAGCGTCCAGCCGGTGCCGCAGAACAGCACGAAGGCCAGAAGATAGGTGCTGAACTCGATCGCCCAGGGCTGCGACCAGGCGAAGGCCGAGGTGGTGATCACCTCGACGATCAGCAGCAGGGCGAGCAGGGCGGCAGCCAGGGCTGCCACGACCGCACCGATGACGTTCAGGCGGTCGATGAAGCGGGTGAGCAGGCGCAGGGCCGTCATGACGCCCCAATCCAATTTGGGTGGTGACCTGAAGGGGTGGGGGCGGGAGGTGTGGAGGTCCGTCCGCCGGCGCCCGGCCTGAAGGCCGGGGCCGCCGAGGGGGAGGCAGAGGCGATCCTGGCCCAAGGGGGAGACAGGACCCGGGCGCCGGCGGTCCGGATCAGTGGCCGACGGCCTTATGATAGGCGTCGAGCAGGGGGGCGGCGGCCGGGTTCGCCTTCACGAACTCGCCTTCCATCGAGGCGGTCGCCTCGCGCATCGCGGTCTTGAGCGCATCCGAGGCGGGCTCGACCGTCATGCCGTTGGCGCGCAGCTCATCCATGCGCTTGGCGTGTTCGGCCTTGCTGATTTCCCAGAACTGCGGCTCCAGCTTATGGGCGGTGGCTTCGATCATCTTCTGCTGCCTGGGATCGAGCCGGTTCCACTCGTCCAGGTTCACCACCATCAGGTTCGAGGCCCACATATGGTTGGTGTTGTAGGCGTGCTTCAGGAACTCCCAGTACTTCTGCGCCACGGCCGTGGTGCCCGAGGTCATGACCGCGTCGAGCTTGCCCGAGGCCAGCGCTGGCACGATGTCCGGGTTGTTCATCTGCAGGGCCACCATGCCCAGGCGGGTGACCATATCGGCCGTGACCCGGTCATAGGTGCGCATGCGCACGCCCTTCAGGTCGTCCAGGGTCGCGACCGGCGTCTTGGTGAAGAAGTTCTGGCTGGGCCAGGGCACCACGTACAGCACCTTCTGGCCGCGCTTTTCAAGCTCAGCTTCCCAGACCGGGCGCACGACCTTCATCAGTGCGGCCAGATCGCCGTAATCCGAGATCAGAAAGGGGATGCTCTCCACGCCGAGCAGCGGGATTTCGCCGACATTCTGGAAGGCGGCGTATTCCGCCATCGGCACCGCGCCGTCTTCCACCGCGCGCAGCGACTCGTTCGCCTTGATGCCCAGCGCGCCGCCGGTGTGGATGGTCATCTGGACCGCGCCGCCGGTGACCGCCTTCACCTCCTCGGCGAATTTCTGCGCATTGGTGGAATGGAATTCGGTCGGGCCCCAGGGCAGCGACACGTCCCACTTGACATCGGCCGCCTGTACGGCCTGGGGCTGGAAAAGGGTGAAGGCCGCAGCCGCGGCGATCGCCGCGAAACCGCGGCGCAGCGTCGGATGATGCATGATGGTCGGGCTCCCTGAAGCCTGGGTCTCTGCCGTCCGTGCCCGTGAGGGCGTCCCCGATAGGGCGCGCCCCGCCGGCCGGACCGACAGGTCCGGCGCGGCGGCTCCCGACACGCCGTCGCAGGTTGTTATGGCCTTGAGCAAAGCACGGCCGGGCCGGGCTGACAAGAAATATGTACGGACAAATTTCAAAATGTCTGGACAAATATCAGGGCGATCGCGCTAAGCTGCGGCCACCGCAGCTACGACACGGGAGAGGCCGAATGGAGCAGGAGATCTATCTGGAGCGGCAGGGGCCGATCGCGCGCATCGTGCTGAACCGGCCCGCGAAACGCAACGCCATGACCGCGGCCATGTGGCAGGCGATCCCGGCGCTCTGTGCAGATATCGCGGCCGATCCCGAGGCCCTGGTCGTGGTGCTGACCGGTGCCGGCGGCAAGGCGTTCAGTGCCGGTGCCGACATCGCCGAATTCCCGCTGGTCTATGAAACGCCCGAGAGCACCCGCGCCTATAACGAGGCGGTGGAGGCGGCACAGGAGGCGATCGTGGCGCTGGACCGCCCCACCATTGCCGAACTCCGCGGGGCCTGTGTGGGCGGCGGCTGCGGCCTGGCGCTGGCCTGCGATTTTCGCTTCGCCGCGGAAGACGCCCGTTTCGCCATTCCGCCGGCGACGCTGGGGCTGGCCTACAGCTTCGATGCCACGCGCCGCCTGGTGGGCAAGGTCGGCCCGTCGCGCGCCAAGGACATGCTGTTCTCGGGCCGCCTGGTGCCGGCCGATGAAGCGCTGCGCATCGGTCTGGTGGATCGCGTAGTTTCGGCCGACGTGCTCGACGAGACGGTCGCCGCCTATGCCGAACGCCTGGCCTCGGTCTCGCAATACACCATCCGCACCATGATGCGCATGGTCGATGCCATCACGCTGGGCGCCGACGCCCCCACCCCCGACCTCACCGCCGCCTGGGCCGCCTCGTTCACCGGCGAGGATTTCGCCGAAGGCTACCGGGCCTTCATGGAAAAGCGGTCCCCCGTCTTCCGCTGGCGGTGAGAAAAATCACCCACAGGTGACAAAATTCCTGGAAATCAGCAACCTGGACTCGATAGACCTGCCAAGAAGGCATAACATCGTCTCACATCTGCGCCGATCAGGCGCATGTCACCGTGGAGACATGCCATGCCCCTCGATGAACCCTCTGCTGCCGACGAGCATGACCGCATCGTCGGCGCCGCACTGGCAGACCTGAAACGCAAGGGGCTGGCGCCCGGCCATGCCGTTCTCCGGGCACTTGCCGGACCGGGGGCGGAGGCGGCGATCGCCAGGGCGCTGGCCACGGCGCCGGCCTCTGCCGCACCCGAGGCGCGGCTTGCACCGGGCACGATCGGGTTCACCGACGGCCGGGCACTGAACATCAACGTCATCGGTGCGCTGCGGGGCGAGGCGTCCTTCGTGCAGCACCACACGGTGGCGGCGCGGGACAATGCGGCCCGCGAACTGCCGACCCTGGTGACCGGCAGGGCCGGGCTGGTGCTGTTCATGCCCGAGCAGGCGGTCGGGGCCGTCAGTGTGTTCAGGACCAGCCGTCCGGATCAGGTGATTGCGCTCAACCCTCCCGGGGCGCTCGCCACCTCGGATCAGCCCGCAACGGACAGCCGCGCGCCGCTCGACTACACCACGCGCGCCTGGAGCGCACGCCTGCCGGCGGCCTGGATGGCCAAGGGGCTGGATCTCACCTTCCGCAGCAGTGACGGCAGAACGGGCAATCTGCCGGCATCGGGCATCGATTTCGACGCGCCGGCCGAACTGGTGCTTCAGAACATCCGGATCGGCATGCTGACCAATTATGCCGATCGGCACTGGTTCGAACAGGACCCGGCCCTGGCCGGGCTGGATTATTTCCAGAAGATCCCCGTGCGCCGGCTGATCGTGGCCGCCTATCTGCCGGTCCGTCTTCAGCCGATCCGGATGCCCGACGGACGGCTTTACACCACCGCCAGCACCGATCAGGGCGGGGTCTATGACGGCGACATGCGCGAGAACATCGGCAAGGCGATGATCTCCATCGGCATCAACAACGCCAATTTCGGCATCGTCGATACCGCCGGTGCCGAACAGGTGCAGCCGCAATATTACCGGCAGGTGGTCGTTCATACCAATGTCGGCGTCTACGCCAACGGCGTCCAGGTCCATGGCCTGAGCGGCGGCAACGGCATGGCGACGCTGATTTCGACCGACGGCAATGAATTCTCCCACGAGCTGGGCCATAATCACGGCCTGGGCCACTATCCCGGCGGCGGGCGCTGGTCGGCGCAGAATCCCGACAGCGGCTGGGGCTATGACGACTGGCGCAGCCGGTTCATCGGCAATCTCTGGTGGGAAGCCGCCGCCCAGAACGTGGTGATCGAAGGGGTGACCACGCCCCCCTTTGCCGGCAGCTACACCTTCAACGCCGACCCCATGGCCGGCGGCCGGCCGAGCGGTGCGATCACCCGGCTGACGCTGCATACCGGCTACAGCATCCGGCGGGTCCAGCAGGCTTTTGCGGCCACGCCGGTCTGCGATCCGTCGAGTGCGACCGGCTATCGCAAATGGAACCCCGCCAGCCACAGCATGGAGCCCTTTGCCCCGGGCGGGCCGAAACCGGCCCATTTCGGCGTGCCGGTGGTGACGCTGGTCGGCTTCTTCGACCCCGATGCCCGGTTCGACACCTTCCTCTGCCCGCTTTACGGCAATTACGGCCAGGTCTTCGACCTGCCGCCGCCGTCATCGACCAGCGGCACGGCCTGGCTCGAAATCTCGGGTCATGCCGGCACGCGGCGCATCGCGCTCAGCGCGGCGCGCCATGCGACGGGGCAGATGAACAAGTTCCACATCAATCTGCGCCAGAGCGATCTGCCGGTCACGGCGACCTTCGTGGACCGGACCGGGCGCCGGCAGTCCTTCACCGTGCCGGTCGCCCCCGCGGCCCTGCCCGACCCGGTGGTGATCGGCGGCGATGACGGCTGGGAAGCGTCGGTGGTGCCGCGCCTGCCGGATTTCACCCGCTGGGGGCCCGAACCGCCGGTGCTGGACAGCGAGCAGGAGCTGGAGCGCCAGCTGGCCGACACCTATGGGCCGGTCTATGCCTGGAGGAGCGACGCCCGCAGCGGCCGCCGACCCGGTGAACTCTATGGCTACGACAATCCCTATAACGGCCGGCGCCAGTATTTCCTGCTGAAGGCCGACACCTATTGGTATTTTCCAACCGATAGCGCCGACAACCAGTGGTGGCGGTATCTGGGCGATGCCAATGCCTTCGTCGAGCATCGGCCCAACCCCCTGCGGGCGCGTGCCCAGGCCGGCAGCGCCACGCTCGACGCCGCCCTGAAGACCTATTACGGCACCACGCAGCTGGTGACCTGCCCGACGAGCCGCGCCGAGGCGCCGTCACCCGCGGCGCGGGCCGGGGCGGTGGGGGCGCTCTGGTATGCAGCGGCCAGCCGCCGCTACTTCCTGCAGCGGGTGGCGAGCGCCGGATGCGGCGACCTGCCCGGCTCGGCCACCGACAACGCATCCTTCTGGTATGTGGGAGAGGCGGATGACCTGACGGCGCTGTTCATGCGCCCGATGGCGCGCAGCGAAGCGGATCGCCGGCAGGCGGCGTGGTACAGGGTCGACCGCTTCCTTGAATGGGGGGAGCGCGGCGAGGACACGGTCGGACGCCTGTTCCACTACGACAACCCCCACAGCAACACGCTGGACTATTTCATCCAGCAGGATGGCGGGGCTTTCTATTTCCCGACCAATCAGGCCAGTGGCGGCGGCTGGCTGTATCTCGGCAGCTTCCGCTGAACCGGCCCGACGGTGGCCCGGGCCGGGCGAGGGGGAGGGCGGCTCAGATCGCCGCCCCCTCTTCCTCGGCCTGGCGCATCAGGAATTTCTGGATCTTGCCGGTCACGGTCATCGGCATCTCGTCCACGAAGCGGATGCGGCGCGGGATCTTGAAATGGGCGATGCGGCCCTCGCAGAAGCCCAGCACAGCCGCCTCGGTCAGGCTGCTGCCGTCGGGATTGTCAGCGCGGCGGATCCAGGCGCAGACCTGTTCGCCGTATTTCGCATCGGCAATGCCGAACACCGCGACGTCCAGAATGCCCGGATGGGTGATCAGGAAGTTTTCGATCTCGACCGGGTAGATGTTCTCGCCGCCGCGCAGGATCATGTCCTTCGACCGGCCGACGATGCGGCAGCGGCCGCGGTCGTCGATCACGCCCAGATCGCCGGTGCGCATCCAGCCGCCCGGGGCGATGGCGTCGCGGGTGCGCGCCTCGTCGTTCCAATAGCCGGCCATCACGCTGTAGCCGCGGGTGTGCAACTCGCCCACCGTGCCCACCGGCACCACCCGGTCGTCGCCATCGACGATGCGGACCTCGACGAAGGGATGGATGGTGCCCACCGTCTCGGTGCGGGTTTCAAGATCGGCATCGGCACGGGTCTGGAAGCTGACCGGGCTGGTTTCGGTCATGCCATAGCAGATGGTGACCTCGCGCATGTTCATCTTCGCGATGACTTCGCGCATGGTCTCGATCGGGCAGGGGGCGCCGGCCATGATGCCGGTGCGCAGCGTCGAAAGGTCGAAGCTCTTGAAATCGGGCAGGGCCAGTTCGGTGATGAACATCGTCGGCACGCCGTGCAGGGCGGTGCAGCGCTCGGCCTGCACGGCTTCCAGCGTTGCGCGCGGCTCGAAGGCTTCCGAGGGGAAGACCATCGTCGCGCCATGGGTGATGCAGGCCAGAACCGACAGCACCATGCCGAAGCAGTGATAGAGCGGCACCGGAATGCACAGCCGGTCGGCTTCGGTGAAGCCCATGATCCGGCCGACGAAGAAGCCGTTGTTCAGGATGTTGTTGTGGGTCAGCGTGGCGCCCTTGGGCGACCCGGTGGTGCCGCTGGTGAACTGGATGTTGATCGGATCATCCGGGCGAAGCGTCGGGATGATCGCCTCCAGCTTCGCCAGCGCCGCCGCATCGGCAAAGCCGGTCAGCGTCTCGAAGCCGATCATCGCGCCCCGGCTCTCACCCAGCGGGATCACGAATTCCAGATCCGGCAGGCGTGCGGAACGGCCGCCTGCCTCGGCGAATTCCGGCGCGACTTCGAGCAGCATCTCGACATAGCGGGAGGTCTTGAAGGTTTCGGCCAGCACCAGCGCCCGGCAGCCCGCCAGCTTCAGCGCATGTTCCAGCTCGAAGGTCCGGTAGGCGGGGTTGATGTTGACCAGGATCAGCCCGGCGCGTGCGGTGGCGAACTGGATCAGCACCCATTCCACACGGTTGGGTGACCAGATGCCGATCCGGTCGCCCGGCTCCAGCCCCAGCCCGATCAGCCCGGCGGCGAGATCGGTGACCCGCCGGTCGAACTCCGCCCAATTCCAGCGGATATTCTGATGCACCACCACCAGCGCATCGCCCTCGGGCCAGGTTTCGGCGGTGCGGGCAAGGGCGGTGCCGATGGTCTCGTAGCGCAGCGGCACATCGCTGGTGCCGCAGACATAGCTCATGGTCAGCTCGGACATGGGGGATGCCGTCTCGATTTCGGGAAGCGGAATGATGTGACGACGAAAGGGGCGGGCGGCGCTCAGCTCACCATGCCGAGGGCGATCATGCCGCCCAGGGTTTCGGGCCAGCTGCGCGTGCGGCCGGCCTGCAGCAGCACCCGCGCCCAGGCCACCCAGCCCGACCAGGCGATGCGCTTGTCCCAGGCCGTGCCCCAGGCCGACAGAATGTCGAGCCCGATCCGGGCATGGGTGGCGGCGGTGTCGTAATCGCCCTGGGTCAGCGCGATCTGCGCCAGAACCAGATGCGGTTCCGCGATGTCGGGATTGTGCGCGATGGCGGTTTTCAGCAGGGAAACCGCCGCGACCGGGGTCGAGATCGCATGGGCGCGGGTGACGACCTGCCAGTAGAGCGCCACCGCCGCCATTTCGTCGGCCTGGGTCAGGATGCGGCGGCAGCGGTCGAAGACCGGCGGCACGGGCAGGCCCAGATCGGCCGGCAGGTTGCGCAGCGGCCGGGCCATGCGCGAGGCCAGGCTCCAAGCCTCGTTGCTCGGCATCAGCTGGCCGGGCCAGAGGGAGGCCGCCCAGTTCTCCTTCACCGGCTGGCGGGTCTGCCAGGGGAAGCCCTGGAACACGTCGTCCACCCAGCTGTGCCACTGTTCGGTCAGATCGGCGATCGAGACGATCGCGAAGATCGCCGCGTCCTTCTGCGACAGATGCAGCATGCTGCCGTCTGATTTTTCAAGATCGAGCCCCTCGGCCGGGATGGCGTCGATCTCGGTCAGCTTCTGCACAAAGCGGGTGCGGGGCATCACGCAGAAGGTGTGGATCAGCCGTTCGGCTTCCTCCCCCACCGCGGCTGCCAGCTCGGCCCGTTTCGCCGAGGCGTCGAACAGCTTCAGGGCGACGAATTCATTGGAATAGACGCTGTGGAACAGGCCCAGCACCCGCACGTCGCGCGGCTGATCCCAGAGAGCCAGGGTGCGATAGACGTCCAGCAGATGGTTTTTGAAGGTGCCGGCCTTGTGCCAGGCCTCGCCGGCGCTGCGCGAGAACAGAAGGTCGAGCAGGGCGGGCAGCTCGGCATCCACCTTCTCCCAGTCGTCGGCCAGCAGGGCCGGCAGCAGCGGGTGCAGGTCGGTGCCGGCCGGTTCAGAGGCAGGGGCGGGGGCAGTCTGGGCGGTCATCGGTCATTCCCTCCGGCGCCGCGTGCCGGCTTCGGGCCGCGGTCGTCTGTTCTTCCACCGACAGGCCCCTTCCCCAGAGACCTGTCTGCGTCGGGTATGACACACCCATTGGCGTTCCGCTGCAAGAGATGTTTGAAAAGGCAATCAATTCACTGGTGCAGAACCCTCCCCCTGGTCGCCCGCAATCCGCAGCAACGGCCAGCGGTCGCGCCATCCCTTGTCCTTCACCCGCTGGAGATGAACCGCATGGCGTGCACCGGTCATGAAACCGGGCGTTGGCCGGGCGATGATCGCGAACAGATCCGCCAGCCCATGCGGGGCTGCCACCCGCAGCTGCCCGCCGGCTGCCAGCTGCACCGCAACGGCGGTTGCCGTCTCGGGCCAATGGCGCATTGCATCCACCGCCGAAGCATAGGGCGGGTCGTCATTGCGCAGATGCATACGCGCCTGATTGTCGACCGACCAGCGCACATCAGGCCGTATGGCGGACAACTGCGCCTCCAATGCCTTGTCCTGCGCGCTGTCGGGCCGTGCGGCATCAAACCAGATGACATCGATGTCATTGCGCGGCAGTTCTGGTGTCCGGCCATGCAGATGATCCCACACCAGATCCCGTACGAAGCCGGCCGCAACCCAGCAATCGGGGAGGCCGCATGCGGCAACCTCGCCCAGGATCGACAGATGGGCGGGGGATGCGGTTACAATGGTGATCAGGCGCCGTTCCAGCGTGTCCATGCCGCCCTTTTCTCCGTCCGTCTCGATTTTTCGTTCCAGATCAATGTGTTGGTGGCCGAGATATGCGCGGCTGCCACACGGCCGGACTGCCCTGCCCTTGGCAACGATCATTGCATGATCGCCGGCCCTTCGACAGCCTGAAATCCCCCCAATAAAGTCGATAAGATATAGTTATCGTACTTTGAGACGAAAAATTACAGAAACGCTGCCGCCTGAAGAAATTGCAGCTCCACCTCCACATAATCACCAAAGGACCAGCCTGGCCCCATTGCCAACCAGAGCAAGGGGTCAGCCCTCCCACCCGCCATCAGCCCGATAGTCGAAGCGCTGCATCATATCTGCCGAGCGCTCCACCAGTTCCCGCAGCAGCACCGGATCTGCGTCCTGCCAGCCGATGCCGCTCCGTCCCGCGCGGAAAAACACCGGCGAGGCGGCCGGCCGTTCGCGGAACCCGACCTCGCGTTCCTCGGCTTGCAGGCGGTCGAAGCGGCAGAACTCGACCGCCCGTGCGACCAGCCCGGCATCTTCCGACAGCCCGGCCATTGCGGCGGCCCGGGTGAAGCCGGCGATCGCATCCGCGCGCAGATCCTCGTATCGCAGGCTGATCACCGGCCAGGGCAGATCATCGGCGGTCCACGAGGCCGTATGACCGGCCCAGCTGCCGACGGTTTCAGGCATCGGCAGTTGCAGCCGGTCCATGTCTCCGCCGATGCGGTGTGCCGGGTCCAGCAGCGCGCGGATGGTGTCGTCGATCGTCCAGCCCCGATGATGGGCATAGGATGCCGCCACATCGAAGGGATGTCGCACCAGATGGATCACGCCGCGCACGATCTCGGGCGGATAGAGCCAGGCGCCGGCATCCGTGCGTCGGGCCGCCTCATGGGTTTTCAGAACCAGCGGCACATCCGCCGGCTGCCCCTTCGCGAAACTCCGAAACACCTCGGGCCAGTAGCGGTCGATTTCGGTGACGGTCAGATCCGATGCTTCGACCGGTCCGAAACGGTCGAAAATCATCCGGCGCTGCACATAAAGGCCGGTTTCGATGTCGTTGATCGAGATCGGCGCCCGGGCGCGGCGAATCACATGATCCAGCACCAGCCTCGTCCAGGTGTTGCCGGATTTGGGATAGCTCGCAATCAGCACCAGCGCGGCCGTCAACGCCCGGCCTCCGCAACCCGTTCGGCCAGGCGTTCGTAAAGTTCGTCTGGCGAAGGCCTGTGCGAAATGCCCAGGCGACACACCCGCAGCTGTGCCGCAAGCCGTGTCATCATCGCCATATGCGTTGCCTGCCGGCCCATCGCCCGCACCTGCCCGGGGCGGAAGACCTCGGCGGCCAGGGCTTCGAGCCGGTCGACCCCGCTCAGCATAACCGTCTCCCCGCCCCGGTGCAGATCAAGCAGCACCACATGCCCCAGCGCCACCGGCCCCGGCATTTGTATCACCCGGTGCAACACCCGGCCATGCTGCGGCCGCGCCATGGGCAGCGCCGCGGGGATGATGCCCAGCATCCGGGCGGCATCCGGCCAGAGTGCCACGACCGGCGTGCCCGGCCAGGCAAGCGGCCGTCCCTCGGCGTCCAGTGTCACCCGAACCACCTCGTCAGCCACGAACCGCCAGCCGCGCCCCAACAGCATTGCCGCCAGCGTCGACTTGCCGGCCCCCGATGCCCCGCTGATGGCCACTGCCGCCTTGCCCCCGGGCGGCAGCAGACAGGCCGCATGCAATGGCAGCTCCCCCCGCTGATGGATCAACCCGGCAAGCGGGGTGCGGACGGCGAAATAATTCAGATCCGCGTCGGACACCCCGGCCTCGCCGGCGATCAGAAGCCGCCGCCCCTCCTCGGCCAGAAACCGGCCGATGCCGGGCATGCGGATCAGCAACCGGTCAGACGTCGCCTCGACGAACCCGTTCACCGGCACCGCCCCGGCGAGATGGTCGGGAAGGGCCGCGACGCGGTGGATGTCCACATCCGGAAGGTCTGGACAGGATGTGATCAGCGACGTCGACGAGGCGGGCATAACGATCCTGAGCTGACTGGCTGCGATTCTGCCGTTATACAATGACGTCCGCCCTGTGGTACAGCCGCCGCCAGAAGCGAAGTTGCCATGTTTACAATCCGCAATTTTATGCGCCCCCGGACGCTTCCTGACCTGCTGATTCTTGGTGCCCAGCGATCTGGCACGACCTGGCTGTACAGTATTCTTGCCTCGCATCCTGAGGTTGCCGTCGGCCAGGTCAAAGAGCCACAGGCTCTTACCTTGTTCTGGCCAGAGGCATATGACGTCTGGTCCCGCCTGCTGCCGCCACGCCGCGGCCGCCACGACCGGCGGTTGCGGATCGATGCCAGCCCCTACATGCTCGCCCATCCGCTGGCCCCGGCCCGTGCGGCGCAGATCTTCCCCAAGCCGCCGAAGATGATCGTGCTCCTGCGCGATCCGGTCGCCCGCGCCTGGTCACATTACTGTCATGAATTGGCTGCCGGCCGCGAGTTTCTGGGGTTTACGGAGGCGTTGCAGGCGGAGGCGGAGCGGCTTTCAGGCGAGGCTGAACGCTTCGACCGGATCGTTCGTGGTCTTGAGCGCGACAGGCCGGGTATGCCGCATCAATGCTGGTCCTATACCGAAAGAGGCCGCTACGCCCAGCAACTGGATCGATGGCGCCGTCATTTCCCGCCAGCAGCCTTGCTGATCCTACGATCGGAAGATCTGTTCAAATCTCCAGGGCCTACCCTTGCCACAGTTGGCGCCTTTCTTGGTCTTGAAGGGCTTTCACTTCCCGCAACCGAACTCAGGCGCAATGCCGGACCCGCCCATTCGATGCCTGATGCAGCTCAAGCCCTGCTTCGGCAATACCTGCCCGACGGCCCGGCATGGCATGATGCCTACAATAATATGACGACGCCACTCCCTGATGGACAGGCCGGGAGCGTCCACTTACTCTGACGGAGATTTGCCCATGATTTGCGAAGGAGCATAACCGAATGACTGATCAGATTTCTCCGTCCTCGCACACGAATGCCGCGGACCACACCTCACAGGGGCAAGCGGTCTGGGCGCGCCCGGTATTGCGGCCCCTGACGATCGCCTCCGAGACGCTCGGTGGCATTCGCGGTACCTCTGATGGCTATTGTGTTTCTTGATTGAAGAACAGACGCCATCGCCGCCGGAACTGTGTTCAGGCACCCTGAGATAGCCTGTACGCAGGCCGGTGCGGCCGAGGACATGCCCCCGCCTCGTTCCACCTCTCCAGCACCAAAGCCGGCAATACGAGTCCGGGACGGCCATCGATCCGGGTAGCCGGGTTCCTGGCGCAATGCCCGGCCTCGTCGGCGCCCGGCCTCGTCGATGTCTGGCTTCCAAGGGCGCGCTGGCCTCAAACTGCATTAAAGTTTCGCTTATTCGGTGCACACCTGTACCCGTCAGCCGATCCGTCCGGCCCGGAAGAACGCCGGTGACTTGCCCGGGCGTTCCCGAAAACCCACACGCCGTTCCTCTGCCTGCAGGCGGTCGAAGCGGCAGAACTCGACGGCCCGTGCGACCAGCCCGGCATCTTCCGTCAGCCTGGCTGCCGGCCGCGAGTTTCCGGGGTTTACGGAGGCGTTGCAGGCGGAGGCAGAGCGGCTTTCAGGCGAGGCTGGACACTACGCCCAGCAACTTGATCGATGGCGCCGTCATGGTCATTTCCCGCCATCAGCCTTGCTGATCCTGCGATCGGAAGATCTATTTAAAGCTCCAGGGCCTACCCTGGCCACAGTTGGTGCCTTTCTTGGTCTTGAAGGGCTTTCACCTCCCACAACCGAACTCGGGCGCAATGCCGGGCCCGTCCATTCGATGCCTGACGCAGCTCAAGCCCTGCTTCGGCAATACCTGCCCGACGGCCCGGCATGGCATGGCATGACGCAGTAATATAACGACGCCCACTCCCTGATGGACAGGCCAGGAGCGTTCACCTATTCTGGCCGGGACTTGTCCATGACTTGCGCAGGAGCACAACCGAATGACTGATCAGATTTCTCCGTCCTCGCACACGAATGCCGCGGACTGCACCTCAGAGGTGCGATCGGCCTGGGCGCGTCCGGTATTGCGGCCCCTGATGATCGCCTCCGAGACGCTGGGTGGCGTTCTTAATGGCTATGATGGCTATTGCGGGTCTTGATGAAGAACAGGCGCCATCGCTCGCCGGAACTGTGTACAGGCACCATCAGAGTGGCTGTACGAAGGACGGTGCGGCCGAGGACGTGCCCCCGCCTCGTTCCACCTCTCCAGCATCAAAGCCGGCAATACGCGTCCGGGACGGCCATCGATCCGGGTAGCCGGGTTCCTGGCGCAATGCCTGGCCTCGTCGGCGCCCGGCCTCGTCAATGTCTGGCCTCCAAGAGCGCGCTGGCCCCAAACTGCATTAACGTTTCGCTTATTCGGTGGACACCTGTACCCGTCCGCCGATACAGGGACATTTTATGCGGGCCCGCCCCTCAGGCATGATCTGCCCTCAGACGTGATGTGACTGCCCGATCGGCGCTGCCCCCGCCGCCTCGCGGTGCATGACCAGCCGTCGGACCCGTCGGCCCACCGCCTCCAGCGCCAGAACCGGCAGCAGAAGCGGCAGCACGCGCCCGAAACGGCGATCGATCCAGGCGATCCGGTCATCCGGATACCGGCTGGTTGATCGCCGGGCGGCGTGATTGCGCAGGATGCCGCGTGCCAGCCGGCTGCGGCCAACCGCCGGTTCCGCCGGCGCTCCCGTTTCGGCCAGGCGGGTCATCAGCCGGCCGATATCCGCCGGCACCGGCCCTTTCGGTACCTCGGCATACCACCAGCCCTTGTGATGCACGCCATGGCTGCGGCACCGTTCCAGATGTCGCGGATCGGTGCTCCGGTTTGTGGCCAGATCGGCATGGGCGAACCGGCGGAATTTCCAGGCCGGACGCGCCGCCGGATCGACATACGAGAAATGCCGGCCGGCGCCCGGAATGACCGGCGCCGCGTGCAACCCCCGGCGCAGGGCCTGCATCGATCGCGGCGGCAGGCCGCGGGCCGGATCGCCCAGAATATCCATCACCCGCACGACCACGCCCGGCGCACAGAACCAGATCGGGTCCAGCGCCTCCCAGGGCCCCGGCTTCAGGCGTGGCAGTGCCGTGGCAAAGGGTAGTGCCGGATCGGCGCAGCAGGGCGACCGCGGCCCCAGGCGCAGCGGATGTTCGTAATGCCGGGTCATGCCCAGCCGCATCGGCCGCTCCAGCCCGTCGCGCTTCAGCCGGCGCAGCAGCTCCGGATCGGGAATCTCGTCCACATCCAGGATCAGGACCAGATCATCGGGGCGGGCGTCCTGAAGCGCGAACACCGCCGCATTGCGCTGGAAGGCCTCGCGATCCCAGCCCGAACTATCGGCCGGCCCAAGCCGGGGCAGGCTGATATGTCGGATGCGGGCGGCCAGATCCGGCCGCGACGCCCGCGCCTCTGCCCAGGCGAGCGGCTTGGGCGCGCCCTGCATGGTCTGCGCGCCCTCGACCAGAACATGCTGGTCGACCACGCCATCGAGTTCCGCGATGCGATGCGCCAGCATGACGAATTCGCCGTCGAACAGGAAGCAGTCATAGATGCGGCGCATGGGGCGATCCCTCGCAACACGGCGG
The DNA here is from genome assembly GCF_041468085.1 of Tistrella mobilis. NCBI lineage: Bacteria > Pseudomonadati > Pseudomonadota > Alphaproteobacteria > Geminicoccales > Geminicoccaceae > Tistrella > Tistrella mobilis. The sequence continues at coordinate 317,670 of NZ_CP121015.1, forward strand.
GACCCTTGGAACACGACAGGGCCGGCCCGTCATCCGGGCCGGCCCATTCTTATCCGATCATCCGGCGGCCGATCAATGTGCCAGCGTCGGTGCCGCCGCCGGCGCGCCTGCACGGCCATGCCGGCGCAGTGCGAAGACCGCCGCCGAGGCGAGCAGGGCCGGCACCACGGCGGCCATCACCACCCATTCGGTGCTCCAGCCCGCGCCGATCAGCAGGCCGCCGGCCACCGGGCCGATGATCGATCCGATCCGGCCGACCCCCAGCGCCCAGCCGACACCGGTGGAGCGGATCGCGGTCGGGTAGACGCCGGCCGTCAGCGCGTTCATGCCGATCTGCGCGCCGACCACGCCATAGCCCGCCAGGAAGGTGGCCGGCATCAGGATCCAGAGATCCGAAGCACCGAGTGCGACCAGCGCGATGAAGCCGGCCGAGGCGGCATAGGCCGAACCCAGAACCAGATGCGGGTTCAGCCGGTCGATCATCCGGCCGAGGGTGATGGCGCCGACCACGCCGCCGAAATTCAGGATCGCGGTCGACAGAATGGCGATCTGGAGCGGCAGACCGGCGCCGCGCAGCAGCGAAGGCAGCCAGTTGACCAGGAAATACATCACCAGCAGGTTCATGAAGAAGGCGACCCAGAGCAGAAGGGTCACCCGGGCGCGGCCGTCCTCGAACAGCTTGCGGACCGGGAAGCCCTTGGCCTTCGGCTCGTTCAGCACATAGCTCCGGGGGCCGCCGGCCGCGATCGCGGGGTCGAGCCGGCGCATGATCCGGTCGATCTTCTCGGCCGGCGCCCCGCGCGCGACCAGATAGCGCACCGATTCCGGCAGCATCGCAATCAGCACCAGCAGCACCACCAGCGGCGCGATGCCGCCCAGGATGAACACCGACTGCCAGCCGAAAGCCGCGATCATCGGCGCCGAGAGCACGCCGCCGATGGTGGAGCCAAGCGGAAAGCCGCAGAACATCACCGTCACCAGCGTGGCGCGCAGCCGTGCCGGGGCATATTCCGAGGTCAGTGCGATGATGTTGGGCATCGCCCCGCCCAGGCCCAGCCCGGTGAGGAAACGATAGAGCAGCAGCTCGTTCATCGTGCCGGCCCAGGCGGTGATCAGCGAGAACACGCCGAAAATCGCCATCGACACCAGGATCACGCTTTTGCGCCCGAAACGGTCGGCGGCGGGGCTGAGCACGAAGGCGCCGACGGTCAGCCCGGCGAGGCCCGCCCCGAAGATCGGGCCGAAACTCGCCATGTTCATCTGCCATGCGTCAGCGATCACCGGCGCGACATAGGCGATCGCCTGAGTGTCGAAGCCGTCAAGAAGTGCGATCAGCGCACAAAGTGCCGTGATGGCGAATTGGAACCTGCCGAACCGCGCGCGTTCGATCACCGCGGTCACGTCTATGGTCTCTGGCCGGGCCATAGCCCCCCTCCTCCCATGTCTACCCACGTCTCTGATTTTTCGGCCCGGTTCCGGGGCGCCCTGGCCGGCGCCCGTCCCGGGTCTTTGCCTGTCCGTCTCAGGCGTTTGCGACCGCCTCGCGGTAAAGGCCGAGCTTTTCCTGCGCGGCCCGGTCGGAATAGCCGAACAGCACCAGCCGGCTGTCGGCCCTGATCGTCAGTTCGCGCCAGGACGGCACGACCAGCAGGTCGCGTTCCGCCAGCGAGAACACCTCGTCGCCCACCTTCGCCTCGCCCCGACCTTCGACCACCACATAGACCGTGCCGTCGGAAGACCGCCGCGGCCGGGTCTCGAAACCGGCCGGCAGCAGCCGGACATGGGCGGCGATGGTCGGCATCACCGGCCCGCCGGTGGCCGGATTCAGGAATTCGAGCGCATGGCCCAGCACCGGATCCGGCGCCTCGGCCGCCGCCAGATCGGCAAGCGCCGCCGACCAGTCGGCATGGGGGTAGTGGAACAACGGCTGCGCCGCCGGCCGGCGATCGGCGCTGCTGCCGCGCAGCGGCCGCAGATTGCGGCCATAGCGGCGCGTGCTGTCGCCCGGCGCCACGGTCTCGGGGTGTTCCGCGGCCTCCAGCCGTTCGGCGAAGCTGGCATCGAAATGGCGCACGGTCGGGATGTCGAGCCCGTCGAGCCAGATCATCGGCTGACCGGAATGATTGCCGTGATCATGCCACTGCCAGTTCGGCGTCAGCACCAGATCGAAGGGCCGCATCACCGCCTTTTCGCCGTCGACCGCGGTATAGGCGCCGTCGCCTTCCATCACGAAGCGCAGCGCCGACTGGCTGTGGCGATGACAGGGCGCCACCTCGCCCGGCAGGATCAGCTGCAACCCGGCATAGAGGCTGGGCGTGATGCCGGAAGAGCCGGGCAGGCCAGGGTTTTCCAGGATCAGCACCCGGCGTTCGGCCTGTTCGGCGCTGATCAGATCACCCGCCCGCAGCAGATGGTCGCGGGCCGAGGCATAGTCCCATTTCCAGGCCTGCGCCGGCGAGCGCGGCGTGGGTGTCACCAGCGCCGAGAGCACCTCCCACAAGGGATACAGGCTCTTCGGCCGCATCTCCTCGTAGAGCCGTTCCAGCTGGGCGCGGGCGTCATTGGGCAGGGGTGCGGACATCGGATCAGCCCTCGTCGACCATCACATGGAGCACGCCGTCTTCGACCCGCACCGGATAGGTGCGCACCGGTTCCGTACAGGGGGCGCCACACGGCGCGCCCGTGCGCACATCGAACAATCCCTGATGCAGCGGACATTCGATCAGATGTCCGTCCAGATAGCCGTCGGACAGGAAAGCGCGGCCATGGGTGCAGAGATCGTCGGTGGCGAAAAACGCGCCCTCCACCTCGTAAAAGGCGATGCGGCGACCGGCCGCTTCGGCGCAGGCCACGCCTTCATCGGCGAGGCGCGCGGTCTCGATGGTCTTGATCCAGCTCATTCTGGCTCGTCCTTGTCTGCAGGCGTGGCGGGCGAGGGAGGGCCTTGGGGTACACGGCCGACGATGTCCGGCATAAGGCTGCAAGCCCTTGCCACAACAGCTATACCGTCATCCCGGCCTTCGCCGGGATGACGGTAGAATTGTTGTACAGAAATGAGCAACGACAGCCCCGGACATCGCACTCCGGCATCATTAGCGCCTCGATTACCCCTTCCCTTACGCCGGATAAATCAGGCTGTTCGGGATCATCTCGCTGTCGATCACCACGATCCGCTCGGCGAAGTACAGCCGGCCGTCCTGGTCGACGATCCGGTCGTGGCAGACCGCCGAAAGCACGATTTCCGACTGCCTGTCGATCAGCGTCTGCACGATCAGCAGATTGTGGCGGGTGCGGATGCCGTCTGCCGTGGCGCTGATCCTGAGCGGCCCCGGAAAGCGCCGGTAATAGCGCGGCGCATACATCTGGGTGGTGGTCAGCCCGGTCACGCGGTCCTGAAGCATGCCGCGGCTTTCGGCCTGCATGGTCGACAGCGTATAGCCCCGCTCGAAATTTTCCCGCGGGATCACCCGGTAGAGGCAGTCGGGCAGGAAGAAATCCGGCCAATCCGCCAGCCGCACATCGTCCAGCGTGTCGTAATAGGCGTCGTAGAGGTCGCGGACCCGCCCGCGCAGGGCGGTATCGGTCTCAGCGGTTCTGATCATCGTGGTCACAGCCCCATCACCTCCCGCCAGTAGCGGTACATCGACCGGATCGCGGTTTCAGTGACCATGTAGTCGGTGGGGGCGATCTCGCGGCCGCCCATCATCACCAGCGCCTCTTCCATGTCGGAGGGAGAGAACCCCTGCTGGCTCATCTCGATGATCTCGCCGTCATCGGCCGAGACGAAACCGGCCGGGCCGAAAAGATTGGCCTGGCGGGTCCGGCGCAGCTTCATTTCGGGCGTGTCGTCGGCATAGCACCAGTGGGTCCAGTGGAAATCGAACCCGGCCGGGCCCTTGGGCACGATCTGGCGCGAGGTCAGGGAATTGACCTGCTGCTGCAGGATGACGCTGGGGAAGACGGTGATCATGCCCACCGTGTCCTCGCCCGGGAATTCCTTCACGACATCCAGGATGCGCGGATCGGCCAGCTTCAGATCGCCCTGGAAATTGCGCAGATCCGCGGTGACGTCGTTCACCTCCTGCTCACCCTTGCGGCTGATCAGGATGCCGTGGCGGCCGGTCTCGTCGATATCGACCGCGGATTTCTGGTCGGCGCGGAACAGGCCGAAGGTCACGAAGAACACATGCAGCAGGCCCGCATGATACGGGTCCTTGATGTTCTCCATCATCAGCTTCCAGTTCGCCGGAATATGCTGGCGGTTATAGCCCAGCACCTCCAGCTTGCGGCCGTCATAGACCCGGGTGTAGTGGGCCCAGAACTTCTCGCCCAGATACGCCCGGAAGGGCGGCGTTTCGTCAGAGAAGGTGGCCCAGACCACGCCGTTCACCACCTCGACCCTCAGCCGGTTCAGGCCGTGATTGCCGGGGTCGAAATCGCGCGGCATGCCGCCCTGGCGCTTCACCCCGCGGCGGAAGGGAACGCCCACCAGGTTGCCCTTCAGATCATAGGCCCATTGGTGATAGGGGCAGAGCAGATCCTTTGTGTGGCCCTGGCGCGCCTGGCAGAACTTCACGCCGCGATGCGCACAGCGGTTCTCCACCACGCTGATCTCGTCTTCGGCCGACCGCACCACGATCACCGGGCGTTCGCCCAGCGTGGTGGTCTTGAAGTCGCCGACATTGGGGATCTCGCACTCCAGCGCGCAATAGAGCCAGTGCGGCCCGTACCAGATGCGCTGAAGTTCCCGCTGATAGACGTCCTGATCGGTATAGACCCAGTAGGGCACCTTGCCGGCATCGCCGGTTTCCCACACACGGCCATTCCGGGCGCAAGCGCTGGTCTCAGCCATTCCCGCCTCCCTGGGCGGCCCCTTCGCGTCCGGGTGCCGCCTGTTGTATTGCATATCGTGTGAGCCTTAGTATGATATGCAACAACGCGACGTCAAGACGGTTCGTCGGAAATGGAATGCCGGCCATGCCGGATCGTCATGAACCGGCACCGTCCTTCAGGGAGTTGAATGGAATGAGCGGAGGCGTGGTCATCATCGGTGCCGGCCAGGCCGGCGGCCGGGCGGCACTGACGCTCAGGGAAAAGGGCTATGCCGGGCCGGTAACCCTGATCGGCGACGAACCGGTCCCGCCTTACGAGCGCCCGCCCCTGTCCAAGGACATGCTGCTCGACCCGGCGACCAGCCCGACCTGGCTGGTGCCCGAGGACGCCTGGGCCGCCGGGGATATCCGGCTGATCACCGGCCGCGCCGCGGCCGCCGTCGACCGCGCGGCCCGCCGTGTCCGCCTCGATGACGGCACGGTGCTGGATTACGACCATCTGATCTTCGCAACCGGCAGCCGGCCACGCCGCCTGCCGTTTCAGGTCTCGCGCCTGGCGGAACTGCGCCGGCTGGAGGATGTCGAGGCGCTGTCGGTGCGCGCGGTCGATGCCCGGTCGGTTCTGGTGATCGGCGGCGGGGTGATCGGGCTCGAAGTCGCGGCGACGCTGGTGCAGAAAGGGCTGGGCGTCACCGTGATCGAAATCGGCTCACGCCTGCTGGGCCGCAACTTCCCGGCGCCGGTGGCGGCCGCCCTGGCCGAACGTCACGCAGCCGAAGGCGTCATCCTGCTCACCGGCGTGCGGATCCGCGATCTGAGCGACACGGCAGACGGCGTCAGTGCCGTGCTGTCGGACGGCCGGGTGATCACCGCCGATTTCGCCGTCGCCGGCATCGGCGTGGTGCCCGAAACCGGCCTCGCCCAGGCGGCGGGGCTGGTGATCGACGACGGCATCGTGGTCGATCACGACATGCGCACCGCCGATCCCGCCGTCTTCGCCATCGGCGACGTCGCCGCCTGGCCCGGGCCGGATGGCCGGCCGCTGCGGTGCGAAACCTGGCAGAATGCCAACATCACGGCTGAACGCGCGGTGGCGGCGATTCTGGGCAACCCCCTGCCCGCGCCCGAGACGCCGTGGTTTTGGACCGATCAGTACAATCTGAACGTCCAGCTTGCCGGCGTCACCGGGCCGGAGGCCGATGGCGCGCGGATCGTCAGCCAGGCCGCCGGCGCCGGCCGGCTGTTTCTGGTGCTGGACGGCGACCGGCTGATCGGGGCGGCAGGCATCAATGCCGGCCGCGACATGGCCGCCTGCCGGCGGCTGATCACCGCCGGGGCCCGGCTGCCGGCCGGGATGATCGCAGCCGGAAGCTTCGATGCGAAGGCGGCGCGCGACCTGCTCAGGCCGGCTGCGGCCAGCGCCCGCCCAGCCTATGCGTAACCTCGCGCGCGGTGGCAATCAGCATCTCGCGGGCGGCGGCATCGCCGTCGCGGCCGAAACCGGGCGAGGCGATGATCGACAGGGCCAGCACCAGCTGGCCCTGAAGATTGAACACCGGCGCCGCAAAGGCACGCAGCCCCGGCGCGGTGGTGCCGTCCACCGCGGCCGACATCTCGCGCCGGATCCGGGCGCGCATCGCATCGATATCGACCGGGCCTTCGGAACGATCCTGCGCCAGTTCGCGCTGCAACAGGTCCGATACGAAGCCCTCGTTCAGGAAGGCGAGAAAGATCCGGCCGGTGGCCGACCAGGTCAGCGACAGATGCGAGCCGATGGTGAGCATGGTGTAGACCGGCGGATTGCCGGGATACCAGCGGATGATGGTGGGGCCGGTTTCGGCCCAGACCGCGATCAGCACGGTGCGGCCGCTGGCGGCGACCAGCTCCTGCGCGGCCCGGCTCGCCTCTTCGAACATGTCGAGCCGGCCCATGGCGGCAAGGCCGAGGCGGAGCGCACCGGTATGCAGATCATACAGCGCCGTCGCCGGGTCCTGGCGCAGGAAGCCGGTGTTCACGAAGCTCGCCAGATAGCGATGCGCCTGGCTGACCGACTGGCCGCTGGCGCGGGCGATATCGGTCAGCGAGCTGGGCCGGCCCAGCCGGACCAGGGCATCGAGCACGCCGATGCCGATCTCCACCGACTGGATGCCCTTGCGCCGCGTCTCGCTGCCGGCGCCGCGCCGGCCGCCCGCCTTCACGCTCCCCTCCGGCTTCGCGCCCCCCTCGTGCTTCGCCTCCATCGCCCGCCCGTTCTCCTGCTGACGGCTGCCGCCTGATGCAGCGCACCATAGCCCCCGTGCCCCTGCCCGGCAACGGGGCCCGACACACTGAGATCCGATGACATCCCGAGGTGCATCTTGAAGGTCTACGGCTATTTCCGCTCCTCCGCCTCGTACCGGCTGCGCATCGCCCTCAATCTGAAGGGGCTGGCGCCGGATCAGGCCTTTGTGCATCTGCGTCGGGCCGAACAGCGGGCGCCGGACTATCTGGCGCTCAACCCGGAAGGTCTGGTGCCGGCGCTGGTCACCGATGACGGCCAGGTGCTGACCCAGTCCCTGGCCATCATCGAATGGCTGGACGAGCGCTTCCCCCTGCCCCGGCTGCTGCCCGAAGATGCCGACGGCCGCGTCCGGGTGCGCTCGATCGCCCTTGCCATCGCCTGCGACATCCACCCGATCGACAATCTGCGCGTGCTGGCCTATCTCCGCGACCGGCTGGGGCTGGATCAGGCGGCGCGCGACGCCTGGTATGCCCATTGGGTGACCGAGGGGTTGACCGCGCTGGAGACCCGCCTCGCCCGCGATCCGGCAACCGGCCGCTTCTGCCATGGCGATGCCCCGACGCTTGCCGATATCTGCCTGGTGCCGCAGCTGGCCAATGCCGCCCGCATGGGCTGCCCGCTCGACGCCTACCCGACGCTCACCCGCATCACCGCCGCCGCCGACACCCTCCCCGCCTTCGCCGCTGCGGCGCCGGGGCGGCAGCCGGATGCGGAATGATGCGGCCCGGCCCGATAAACGACCCCAAGGAAACCCCGATGACCACCTGCCTGTTCGACCCCGCCCCCACCCCGCTTGCCGAAGTCAAGGGCACCGGGGCGCGCTATCCCATCCGCCGGATCTTTTGCGTCGGCCGCAATTATGAAGCCCATGCCCGCGAGATGGGCGTGGTGGTCGATCGCGAGGCGCCGTTCTATTTCACCAAATCGGCCCTCGCTTACGTGCCGTCAGGATCCACCATTCCCTACCCGCCCGGCACCGGGAATTATCACTACGAGATGGAGCTGGTGGTCGCCATCGGCAAAGCCGGTTTCGAGATTCCGGCCGGGGACGCCCTCTCCCATGTCTTCGGCTATGCCTGCGGTCTGGACATGACCCGGCGCGACCTGCAGCTGGCGGCGCGCGCGAAGCAGCGGCCCTGGGATCTGGGCAAGGATTTCGAGCAGTCGGCCGTGCTGTCGCCGATCGTGCCGGTGGCCGAAAGCGGCCATCCTGACCGGGGGCTGCTGGAATTGCGGGTGGATGGCGAGACCCGCCAGTCGACCGATCTGTCGTTGCTGGTCTGGTCGGTGGCCGAGCTGATCGCCCATCTGTCGCGCTTCTATCACCTGGAGCCGGGCGACCTGATCTATACCGGCACACCGGAAGGTGTCGGCCCGGTGGTGGCGGGCCAGACGATCGAGGGGTCGATCGCCGGCCTCGGCGGCATTTCGCTGACCATCGCCTGAACGCGTCGCAGGGCCTGCGGGGGTGGCACGGGGCTTGCCACCCCCCTGCGCCTGGCTGGCAGACCGGCGGTGAATGACAGGTAATGCATCAGATGCCGGGCCGTTCCCGTGGTTTGGTCTTTCCTGTCAAAGGCCGATAATGTTGCCGCAAGCTGCCGCATCGGCGGCGCTTGACCAGAAGTTCGTAATTTTTCGCCAGATTATTCTTGATTGCGCAATCAGGATATCCGACCGGCTCAGCCGCCGCGCACGAAGCGGTCGCGGGTTTCGCGGAAGCGCCGGACCAGAAAATCGCGGCAGACCGCGATCCGCGCCAGATGATGGGTGTCCGGATGGGTCAGCAGGTGATAGCGGCGGCGGAAGGTCAGCCCGGGCAGGATCGGCACCAGATCGGGCGCGTCGCGCACCGCGAAATCATGCAGGATGCCGACGCCCACCCCGGCGCGGATCGCCGCCATCTGCCCGACCACGCCGGCACAGCGGAACTCGCGCTGTCCATACCGCGTCAATGCCTGGCCGTAATCCAGCGACGAGGCATAGGCATAATCCTCCACCCCCGTCACCACCACATGGCCGGCCAGATCTTCGGGCGTCATGGGCACGCCCGCGCGGTCCAGATAGGACCGGGCGGCATAAACCCCCAAGGTGTAATCGCCAAGCGCCGTCACCAGCAGCCGCCCTTCGGCCGGCGGGTCCAGGCAGACCGCCAGATCCGCCTCGCGCCGCGACAGCGAGAAGGTGCGCGGCAGCGGCACCAGCTCCACCACCAGATCCGGATGCATGGCCCCCAGCCGGCCGAGTTCCGCCGCCAGGAACCAGGTGCCGAGCCCGTCGGGCGCCCCCACCCGCACCACGCCCGAGGGCGCGGCCCCCTGGGCGCGGGTCTCTTCGGCGATGCCGAAAATCTCGGTTTCCACCCGCTCCGCCGCCGCCAGCAACCGTTCGCCGGCCTCGGTGAGCGTGGCACCCGAGGGCCGGCGTTCGAACAGCGGCTGGCCGAGCGAGGCTTCCAGCGCATCCAGCCTGCGGGCCACGGTCGCATGGTTCAGCCCCAACCCCCGTGCCGCGGCCAGAATCTGGCCACGCCGGGCGATGGCGAGGAAGACGCGGAGATGGTCCCAGTTCATCGCGTGGTGCACGTCATGGGGCATGAACCTTCTTTCAGGATCGGGCTTCAAATATCGCACAACGGCTTCTCGATATCTCCGGTTTCTGTGCATCGGATCGTCGACCATCATCACCGCCATCAGAGGACACCGCCGCCCCCCGGCCGGTGTCATCCTTGCGAAGGTGAGCGGAGATGGTCAGGAAGATCGGGCACTATATCGGCGGCCGTCAGGTGCCGGGTGCGGCTGAGCGGACGGTGGCGTCGTTCAACCCCGCGACCGGCGAGCAGAGCGGCGAAGTGGCGCTGGCCTCTGCCGCCGAAGTCCGCGCCGCGGTCGAGGCCGCGAAGGCGGCCGCCCCCGACTGGGCCGAGACCACGCCGCTGCGCCGCGCACGCATCCTGAACCGCTTCCTGCACATTCTGGAAGAGCGCATCGACGAGCTGGCCGCGGTGATCACCGCCGAGCACGGCAAGGTGCTTTCGGATGCGAAGGGCGAGATTCAGCGCGGCATGGAGGTGGTCGAATTCGCGACCGCCGCCCCCCAGCTGCTGAAGAGCGAGATGACCGAGAATGTCGGCACGAAGGTCGACAGCCATGCGCTGCGCCAGCCGCTGGGTGTCGTGGCCGGCATCACGCCGTTCAACTTCCCGGCCATGGTGCCGATGTGGATGTTCCCCGTGGCGCTGGCCTGCGGCAACACCTTCATCCTGAAGCCGTCGGAGCGCGACCCCTCGGCCGCCCTGCTGCTGGCCGAATGGCTGACCGAGGCGGGCCTGCCGGCCGGCGTGTTCAACGTCGTCCAGGGCGACAAGGAAGCGGTCGACGCCATCCTGACCGATCCGGATATCGAAGCGGTCAGCTTCGTGGGTTCCACCCCCATCGCCCGCTACATCTACCAGACCGCCACCGCAGCCGGTAAGCGCTGCCAGGCGCTGGGTGGCGCCAAGAACCATATGATCATCATGCCCGATGCCGATATGGACCAGGCGGTCGATGCCCTGATGGGTGCGGCCTATGGCTCGGCCGGCGAGCGCTGCATGGCGATTTCGGTGGCGGTGCCGGTGGGCGAGGCAACGGCCGATGCGCTGGTCGAAAGGCTGGTGCCGCGCATCCAGTCGCTGAAGGTCGGCCCCGGCACCGATCCCGAGGCCGAGATGGGCCCGCTGGTCACCCGCGCCCATCGCGACAAGGTGGAGAACTACATCGATCAGGGCGTCGCCGAAGGCGCCGAACTGGTGGTCGACGGCCGCAATCTGCGCCTGCAGGGCTATGAGGACGGCTATTTCACCGGCGCCACCCTGTTCGACCGCGTCACCACCGATATGACCATCTACAAGGAAGAGATCTTCGGACCCGTCCTGTCGGTGGTCCGCGCCGAAAGCTACGAGCAGGCGGCCGGCTGGATCAACGCCCATGAATACGGCAACGGCACCGCGATCTTCACCCGCGACGGCGATGCGGCGCGTGAATTCGCCCACCGGATCAAGGTCGGCATGGTCGGCGTGAACGTGCCGATCCCGGTGCCGATGGCGTTCCATTCCTTCGGCGGCTGGAAGGCCTCGCTGTTCGGCGACCACCACATGCATGGCCCCGAAGGCGTGCGCTTCTACACCCGCCTTAAGACCATCACCACCCGCTGGCCGACGGGCATCCGCGCCGGCGCCGAATTCGCCATGCCGACCATGAAGTAACCGCGGCACGGCACATCCGACCCCGGGCAGCGGCCGCACCCCCCGCACCTCCCCCCTGCGGTCCGCCCGGACCATGGACGGCCCCCGGCTCCCGACCGGGGGCCGTTCGTCGTTCAGGCAGACCGGGGCAGCCGGCTTTCGACCAGGCGCACCAGAGTTGTTGCAACCATTGGAATCAGTCTGTCATCAAAATCGTAATTAGGGTTGTGGACCATGCAGCCCCCCTCCCCGCCCTGCCCGAAGAGCAGATAGGCGCCGGGGCGCTTCTGCAGCATGAAGGCAAAATCCTCGGCCGCCATGAGCGGCGGGAAATCGGGGCGGAAATTCGCACCGTAGAGATCGGCCAGAACCGCGGCCGCCCGCGCGGTTTCGGCCGGATCATTGACCAGCACCGGATAGCCGCGGCGATAGTCGACCGCCGCAGTCACCCCGCGCGCCGCCGCCACACCGGCAACCGTGCGGCCAAGCCCGGCCTCGACGATCGCGCGGGCCTCTTCATCCAGCGCCCGCACCGTGCCGCCCAGCCAGCCCTGATCGGCGACCACGTTATGGGTGGTGCCGACATGGATCTGGGTCACCGACAGCACGGCGGCACTGTTCGCGTTCACTTCGCGTGACACCAGGCCCTGAAGGCTGCAGGTCGCCTCGGCAAGCGCCAGGGCGGGATCACGGGTGGTATGCGGCATGCCGGCATGGCCGCCTTGCCCGGTCATCACCACCTTGAATTCATCGAACGACGCCATGGCCGGCCCCGGCCGGACGCTGGCGGTGCCGAACGGCAGCAGCGGCATGTTGTGGAAGCCGAACACCGCGTCGCAGGGAAACCGCTCGAACAGCCCCTCTTCCACCATCCTGGCACCGCCGCCCAGCCCCTCTTCGGCCGGCTGGAAAATCACGGTCAAGCTGCCCTGAAAGCTGCGGCTCCGGGCCAGATGCCGGGCCGCCGCCAACAGGCAGATGGTGTGGCCGTCATGGCCGCAGCCATGGAACAGCCCGGGATGACGCGACGCCCAGGGCCGTTCCTCGGGTCCCGGCGCCTCGTCCATCGGCAGGGCGTCCATATCGGCCCGCAGCCCGATCGACCCGCCCTCGCCGGTGCTGATCCGGCCGACCACGCCGGTGCCGGCAATGCCGGTGGTCACCTCGAACCCCGCCTCGGCCAGACGCGCAGCCACGAAGGCCGCCGTGCGATGTTCCTCGAAGCCGATTTCGGGATGTGCGTGCAGATCGCGCCGCCATGCGGTATGCGTCTCGTTCAGGTCGGCCAGGTCGCGGATGATCTGCATGGCCAAGGGAATGTCCTCCGTTGCGGGCTCCGTTGCGGGCATGGCATATCGTCAATATAGTTTACTATCTTGCGGCAAGGGACAAGACGGGAAACATGGCGAGCGGACGGAATGGCGAGCGTGAAGAGCGCGTGGTGCTGCGCGGCGAAGAGCTGGAAAGCTTCCGGCAGATGAATCTGGGCCGGCTGCTCGACGAGGTGCATATGGGCTTCGACCGCCGCGCGCTGCACTATCTGCGTGAGAGCGGCTATCCGATGCTGAACGCCGCCCATACCCATGTGCTGCGCACCATGCGCTTCGAGGGATCGACCATCACCGACATGGCGGCCCGCGCCGGCATTTCCAAACAGGCGATGAGCAAGCTGGTCGCGGCTTTCGAGGAACAGGGCTTCGTCGCCCTCGCCCCCGATCCGGCCGATGCCCGCAGCCGCATCGTCACCGTCACCGAAGACGGCCGCCGGCTGCTGTCGCTGGGCATTCAGGCCCTGAAGCGGGCAGAGGCCGATATCGCCCGGGTGATCGGCGCCGCGCGCCTCGACCAGTTGATCGAGCTGCTCGCCGCTGCCCGCGAGGTCGGCTCTCCCGACGGCGAAGCCCCGGCTTCGGCATACAGGCGCCGGCGGAGCTGAGGCGGGCGCCGCCGCGGCACGACCGGCGCACCGTCACAAGATAGTCAATATTGTTGACTTCCTTCCCGCACCCACGCAGACTGATCTCACGAGCCGGAGGGAACCGGCCGCTCTCCTCGACAGGGAAGATCAAACATGCGCCGACATGCATTTGCACCGCGCAGGGCGACGCGCGCCCTGATTTCGGGCGCGACCCTGGCCGTGCTGTCCCTGGGCCTGCCCGCCGCGGGCCCCGCCACGGCCGCCACACTCACCTACGGATCGGGCGTGCCGGAACGGTCCAGCGCCAACCAGCAGGGCGTCCTGCCGATCCTGGCCGACATCACCCGGGTGACCGATGGCCGGGTCGCCTTCACGCCGATCCTGGGTGGGCAGCTGGTCTCGATCGCCAACGGCTTCGACGGCATCCGCGACGGCGTGGTCGATGCCGGTTTCTTCATCGGTCAGCTGACCGGCAGCCAGCTGCCCTATTCCTCGCTGATCGCCGAGATGACCGGGCTTGGCGGCAACCCCTATGCCACCATGGGCGCCATCAACGAAATCTTCTTCGTCGGCTGCCAGAACTGCCGCGACGAGGTGAAGATGGCCGGGATCGTGCCGATCCTGATGCAGTCGGCCTCGCCGCTCGCCATGATGTGCACCAGACCCGCCGCCACCGCCGCCGATCTCGCCGGCCGCCGGGTCAGCGTGGTCGGCTCTCCCGAGGCACGCTGGGCGACCGCGCTCGGCATGACGCCGGTGCGCAGCACCATCACCGACATCCTGCCGGCGCTCCAGCTGGGCCAGAGCGACTGCACCCTTCTGGGCCTTGCCTGGATCCGCAGCTACGGCCTTCAGGACACGGTGAAATCGGTGATCGAGATGCCCCAGGGCATCATCGCCGGCGCGGTGCCGATCGCCTTCAACCGCAAATCCTGGGAGAAGATCTCGAAAGAGGACCGGGCGGCGATCGTGAAGCTGATGCCGGCCGCGGTCTGGAATTACGTCACCGATGCCTACGTCACCCCGGATACCCAGGTGAAGGCATCGCTTGCCGACAAGGTGACCTTCAGCCCCGGTGACGAGGCGATGAAGAGCCGCTGGGCCGGTTTCCAGGATGGCGAGGTCGCGGCCCTGAAGGCGCTGGCCCGCGATCGCGGCCTTGCCGACGGCGACGCGGTGGTCGACCGCATGGTTGCCACCTTCCGGATCTGGCACGAGCGGCTGCTGCCCGAGTTCCAGGGCGACCGCGCGAAATTCGAGCAGATCCTGACCGAGCGCGTCTTCTCCAAATACCCCTTCTGATCACCCCCCCTTGGCGGTGCACCAGGCCCGGGCCATCCTCCCCTCCTGACGGCCCGGGCCCGCCCGCCGGCGTCCGGATCCAGCACCCTGGTGGCGCTGCCGGATCCTCCTCCCCCCGTGCGACACGACCTTCTGGCCAGGTCTCCGGCATCCCCCTGCCGGCGGCGCACGGCCGGTTGTGCCCGATTGTGCGGGATCCGGACGCCTTTTTCGTTTTGCGTACAGTCCCCTGCCCGGAGTTGTCTGCCATGAAAGCCGTGTATTTCGATGCCCATGGATCGCTGGACGCCCTCACCTATGGCGAGATCGCCGATCCCGTGGTGCCCGCAGGCTGGGTCAAGGTGAAGGTGGGCGCCTGCGCGCTCAACTATCTGGATGTTTTCTCCCGCCGCGGGATGCCGGGGATCAAGGTGGAGCTGCCCGGCATCACCGGCGGCGACTGCGCCGGCACGGTGGCCGAGACCGGCGACGGCGTCACCGGCTGGGCGCCGGGCGACCGGGTGCTGATCAACCCGGCCTTCGTCGACGATCGCAACGGCCATTTCGAGATGATGGGCGAAACCCGGCGCGGGGCCATGGCCGAATACTGCATCTGCCGCGCGGATCAGCTGATCCCTGTGCCGGATCACGTCTCCGACGAGGCCGCCGCCGCCCTGCCGGTCGCCTATGGTACGGCCTATCGCATGCTGTTCACCCGCGGCGGGCTGAAGGCGGGGGAAACCGTGCTGATCCTCGGCGCCTCGGGCGGTGTCGGCACCGCCTGCCTGCTGCTGGCGAAGATGGCCGGCGCCCATGTCGTCGCGGCCGCGGGCTCGCCCGACAAATGCCGGCGGCTGGCGGAGCTTGGCGCCGACGAGACCATCGACTATTCGGCCGAGGCGATCGACGCCTATACCCGCAAGCGCACCGGCTCTCTGTTCCGGGGCGGTGGCTGGGATGTCGTGGTCAACTTCACCGGCGGCGACAGCTGGGTGCCGTCGCTGCGCGCGGTGAAGCGCGGCGGCCGGCTGCTGACCTGCGGCGCCACGGCCGGCTTCGACCCCAAAACCGACATCCGCTTCATCTTCATGGCCGAGATGTCGATCCTGGGCTCGACCGGTTTCACCAAGGAAGACATCGCCGCCTGTCTGGATCTGGTGGCCGCGGGCCGTCTCGATCCGGTGATCGACAAGGTCCTGCCGCTGTCGGAAGGCCGCGAGGGCGTGCGTCTGCTGGAAGACCGCGAGGTCTTCGGCAAGGTGATCGTCAAGCCGGGGCTGGATGCATGACTGCCGACAGCCATGCCGGGCGGCCGCGCCATCTGCCGCCCTTCCGGACCCTCGCCGATGTCGAGGCGCTGGAACGCGACCCGATCGACGATCATCTGACCGGCCGCACCATGACCGCGGTGCTGGCCCATGCCGCCCGGACCCATGGCACGCAGGTCGCCGCCTGCCATCTGCCCGATCCCGCCGATCCGGACGGGGTGGCGGAAGAGATCGGCTTCGCCGCCTTCTTCGACCGCGCGATGCGCGCCGCCGCCCTGTTCCGCCGCCTGGGCGTGACGCGCCGGGATGCCGTCGCCTGCCTGCTGCCGGCCCTGCCGCAGACGGTGGAAATCGGCTGGGGGGCGGCCCATGCCGGCATCACCATGCCGGTGAACCCCTTTCTGGAACCGGCGATCATCGGCGCCATGCTGAGCCGGGCGGGGGCCTGCATCCTGTGCATCGAGGGCCCGTCGGGCCACGACGGCACCTGGGAGAAGCTGCCCGCCATCCTGGCCGCCGCACCGGGCATCCGCCATGTGCTGGTGGTGGGCGAGCCGGGGCCGGTCGGGCATGACGTTCTCCATTACGAAACGCTGCGCGATGCCGCCGACCCGGCCGATGCCGGCCCCGACCCGATGCCGGGCGACATCGCCGCCTGCTTCCACACCGGCGGCACCACCGGCCTGCCCAAGATCGCCCCGCTCACCCATTACAACCTGGCCTGCATGAGCCTGATCGCCGGCTTCGGCGCCGGGCTGCGGGCCGGCGATACGCTGACCAACGGCATGCCGCTGTTTCATGTCGGTGCGCTGGTGATGGGGGCGCTGGCCCCCTTCGCCCATGGCTGCCGGGTGGTTCAGCTGGGCCGGCGCGGCTATCGTGATCCGGCGGTGATGGCCGGGCTCTGGAACATCTTCGGCCGGGTGCGGCCGGATATCGCCATCGGCCCGCCCACGGTGGTCGCCGCCGCGACCCAGAGCTTTTCCGGTACCGCCGGCAAGACCGGGCTGCGGGCCTGGATCTCGTCGGCCTCGTCGCTGCCGGCCGAGGTTCACCGGCGCTTCACCGACCGCACCGGCGTGCCGATCAAGGAAGCCTGGGGGCTGACCGAGGCGACGCTGGTGCTGACCTATATGCCGCCCGACGGCGAAAGCCGCCCGGGCTCGGTGGGTCTGCGCCTGCCCTGGTGCGCGCTTGAGGTGGCGCGGGTGGCCGATGGCCGGGTGATGGCATTTCTGCCCCGCGGCACCGCCGGATCGATCATCGCCCGCTCGCCCTCGGTCTTCCCCGGCTATCTCGATCCCGCCGCCAACCGGGGCGTGCTGCTCGACGACGGCTGGCTCGACACCGGCGACATCGGTGTCATGGATGCCGACGGCTTCCTGACCATCACCGGCCGGGCCAAGGATGTGATCATCCGCGGCGGCCACAATATCGACCCGGCGCTGATCGAGGAACCGCTCAACGCCCATCCCGATGTGGCGCTGGGGGCCGCGGTCGGTCTGCCCGATGCCCGGCTGGGCGAGGTGCCGGTCGCCTTCGTGATGCTCAAGCGCGGCAGCAGCCGCAGCGGTGCGGAGATTCTGGCCGAGATCGCCCCGACCATCGCCGAACGCGCCGCGGTTCCGCGCTGGATCGAGGTTCTGCCCGGCCTGCCGATGACGGCGGTGGGCAAGGTCCACAAGCCGGGGCTGCGCCGCGAAGCCTGCCGCCGCGCCGCCGCCGCCTGTCTGGGGCTCGATCCCGACCGGATCGGTGCGGAAGACCTGCCCGGCGGACGCATTGCCGTGATCCTGCCCTTCGCCGCCGGCACGACGGCGTTCGATCAGGCGGCCGCCACCCTTGCCGGCCTCGGCCTCGACGCCCGGCCCGATGCCACCGCTTCCGGGGAACCCCGTCCTTGAGCATTCTCGATATCGACCATCTGATGATCAGGACCGGCGATCTTGCGGTCGCCGGCGACCGCTTCGCCGAACTGGGCTTCACCGTCACCGCCCGATCCGACATGCCGGGGCTGGCCAACCGGCTGATCTGCTTCGACGCCATGATCCCGGGCGCCTGCAACTACATCGAAATCATGCAGCTGACCGACCCGGCGGCGGCACCGCCGCCGATGCCCCGGGTGCTGGATGCGCCCGACGGCCCGGTCTCCACCGTCACCGCCACCAGCGATGCCGATGCGACCGCCGCGGCGCTGAACGCCGCCGGCATCCGGGTGCCGCCGCCGGTATCGATCCGCCGCGACTGGCCGCTTGGCACGGGCGAGGTCATCTCCCCCGCCTTCCGGGTCGCCATCCCGCTGACCGGCCAGACGCCGTTCTACTGGAATGCCTGCCAGCATCACACGCCGCAGCACTACACCCGGCCGGAATTCATCCGCCATGCCAACCATGCCCGGCAGATGATCGCGGTGATTGCCCTGGCCCCCGATCCGCACGCGGTGGCCGACGCCTATCGGGGACCGTGGGCGGCGCGGATCGACGGCACCGATCCGGTCTCGGTGACCGCCGGCCCCGGCCGGGTCGCGCTCAGGATCTACACCGCCGACCGGCTGGTCCAGGCCTGCCCGGGCATGGTCGCCGGGCCGCAGGAGCGGCGCCTGGCGGGCATGGTCTTCGCCACCGCCGACATCGACGCCGCTTTCGCCCGCATCGATGCCACCGACGCCCGGCCGGTGCGCACGGCACCGGGCCGCTTCCATGTCCTGCCGCAGCATGCCAATGGCTGCCTGATGATCTTCGAGGGGATGGTATGACAGCGACGCCCGACCGCCTGAATGATCCGCCGGCGCCGGCGGTACCGCCGCTGCACGGTCTGCGCCGTCTGGTCGACGGCATCGGCATTGCGGGCGGGATCGCCGTCGCCCTGATGGCCCTGCATGTGGTTCTGGACGTGGTGGCCCGCAATCTGGCCGGGCTGGCCTTGTCGGGCACCACGGAATTCGTCGCCGGCTGGTACATGGTGGCGATCGTGTTCTGCACGCTGGGCAGCGTTCATGCCCGCGGCGACCATATCCGGGTCGATCTGATCGACATGATCGCCGGCCCCCGGCTCGACGGGCTGCTCACCGTCTTCACCAGCCTGATCTTCCTGGCGGTGGCGGTGGCGATGGTCCTGTGGGGGATCGACGATGCGCTCAACGCCACGCTGAGGGGGGAACGGGTGGAATTCACCGCCTGGGCACTGCCGGTCTGGCCGGGCCGCTGGCTGGTGCCGCTCGGTTTCGCGCTGACCGGTCTCGTCGCCCTGCTCGATCTGGGCCGGGGGGTCGGTCGTCTGATCCAGAGCCATTCTGTTCCCGGAGATGGCGCATGAGCCCGGTGCTTCAGGGATGCATCACCCTTGCCGCCATCCTGCTGCTGATCGGCCTGCGCGTGCCGGTGGGCCTGGCACTCGGTGTCGCCGCCTTCATCGGCACCACCGCCCTGCTGCCGCTGCCGGCGGCGATCAGCGTGATGGCGCGGGTGCCCTATGAATTCTCCGCCAGCTGGGAATTCTCGGCCGTGCCGCTCTTCCTGCTGATGGGCAATGTCGCCTGGCGGGCAGGCATGACCGACGGTCTGTTCCGCATGGCCGAGCTGGGCCTCGCCCGCCTGCCCGGCGGGCTGGCCGTCGCCACCAATTTCGCCGCCGCGGGCTTCGGCGCCGCCTCGGGCTCCAGCCTCGCCACCACCGTCTCCATGGGCCGGATCGCGATCCCCGAGATGCTGCGGGCGGGTTATCACCCGTCGCTCGCCACCGCGGTCTGCGCCTGCGCCGGCACGCTCGCCGCCCTGATCCCCCCCTCCATCCCGCTGATCGTCTACGGCATTCTGGCCGAACAGTCGGTGGCGAAGCTGTTCTTCGCCGGCGTCGTGCCGGGCGTGCTCACCGCCATCGCCTATACGGTGATGATCGTGCTCCGCTGCCATTTCAACCCGGCGCTGGCGCCCCGGGTCGAGGTGAAGGCCGCCCCCGGCGAATGGCGGCACCTGCTTACCACCTCGTGGCCGCTGCCGCTGCTGGCGCTGGTGGTGCTGGGCGGCATCTATGGCGGCTGGTTCTCCCCCATCGAGGCCGGCGGCATCGGGGCGCTCGCCAGCATCGCCTTCGCCGCCCTTCAGGGCCGGATCGGGCCGCGCCGGCTGTGGCAGGTCTGTCTCGATGCCGCGCGCACCACGGCCGCGATCCTGTTCATCGCCATCGGCGCCTTCATGCTCACCCGCTACATGACCCTGACCGGCCTGCCGGCGGCGGTGGCGACGGGGGTTGCGGCGCTCGACCTGCCGCCGGTGCTGATGATGGCGGCGATGGCGGTGGTCTTCCTGGTGCTCGGCATGTTCCTCGACCCGTTCGGGGTGATGCTGATCTCGATCTCGGTGCTGCTGCCGCTGTTCGAACGCATGGGCTACGACCTGATCTGGGTCGGCATCATCGTGGTCAAATACATCGAAATCGGCCTGATGACCCCGCCGGTCGGGCTCAATGTCTTCGCCGTCAAATCGATCACCCCGGACATCGGCCTGCCGACCATTTTCCGCGGCGCGCTCTGGTTCCTGCTCGCCGAAGCGGTGGTGATGGTGCTGCTGCTGGCCTTCCCCGAACTCACCCTCTGGCTGCCCGCGCAGCTGCTTTGAAGGATGTGACCCCCGATGACCTTCGATGATCTGAAATCCCTGGTCGCCTCGGCCGAATACCACAAATTCCTGAAGGTGGAGCCGGTGGAGGCCGACGCGGAAAAGGGCGTGGTGGTGCTGAAACTGGCCTTCGATCCGGCCTATACCATCTTCGCGAAAGCCGGCAACTATCACGGCGGCGTCACCGCGGCGCTGATCGATGTCGCCGGTGCCATGGCCTGTTCGGTGATGACCGGCTATCCGACGCCGACCATCAACCTTCGGGTGGACTATATGCAGGCACCGCGCAGGACCGGCCTGACCGCCCGCGGCGAGGTGCGCCGGCTGGGCAAGGCGATCGGCGTCGCCGACGTCACCATCACCGATGATGCGGGCGAGGTCTGCGTCATCGGTCGCGGCACCTTTTCGACCGTCGATCCGCGACCGAAGCTGATGACCCCCGGTACAGAATGACCAGCCCGGCGAGCGCCGCAATCCCGGCCACGGTGGCAAAGGCGGCGGCGAAGCCCGCCGCCTCCAGCACCAGGGCGAAGAGGCCGGGGCCGGCGACCGCGCCGGCATAGGCGACCGCGGTGGAGGCGCCGGAGATTTCCGCCGCCCGGTCCCGGGGCGCCGCCTGGGCGAGCGCCGCCAGCACCACCCCGTTCCAGCCCAGCGCCGAGGCACCGTAGAGCAGGACGACCGCGGTCACGATGATCCCCGGCCAGCCGGGGGACATCGCGGCGGTCAGCCCGGCGGCCAGCGCGATCACCAGCCCGATCAGCCCCACCATCGCCAGTCGCGACGGCAGACGATCGGATATCGTGCCCAGCACCAGCCGGGCGCCGATGCCGACCGCCTGGGCGGCGGCGAGCAGGGCCCCCGCCTCTACCGCGCCCATCCCCATCGGTCCCATCAGGAAGGCGACCAGGAAGGCCGCAAGGCAGCTCTGCGCCCCCAGATAGACCACAGAGGCGAGCGAGAGCGGGGCCACCGCCCGATCGGTCAGGACATGGACCAGATTGGCGGCCAGGCCAGAGACAAGAGACCGTCCCGTCCGCTGTCCGGAGGGGGGCGGACGGCGGATGGGACGGTCGAGGAACCGCCCTGCCCCAAGGGCCAGGGCGGCTGCCAGGGCGGTGCCGGCGATGCCGGCCAGCGACAGATGCCAGCCGAAGGCCTGGCCGGTCCGGGGGAGGATGAGACCGGCCAGCGCAATGCCGCCCGGCACACCGGTGCGGTTGATGGAAAAGGCGAGCCCGAAACGGCGCACGGGCACGGTGAAACTCAGCAGCAAGGATCCGGCCGGCGTGACGGGCCCGTAGCCGATGCCGATCAGCACCGCCCCGCCGATCAGCGCCGGCAGGCTGCCGATCTGGCAGAGCAGCACGCCGGCGGCACAGGCGAAGAGCGCCATCTGAATGGCGGCGACCGGCCCGATGCGCTGGATCAGATGGCCGGTCGCAAGCGAGGTGAAGGCCGCGCTGGCATAGAGCACGGCGGTGAACGAGCCGATCGCCGCCGCGGCATCGGTGCCGGCGATCATCGGCATCAGCACCGGCACGGAAGCCGCCGACAGCGACAGCACGGTATGGGCGATCAGGGTCACCAGCAGCGGCGGCAGCAGCGCGGGCAAGGCTCAGCCCCCCAGATACTGCGACAGCAGCCGGCGCATTTCGGCCAGGATCATCTCCCGCCCGCGCACCAGCCGGTCGGTCGGGCCGCCGATGCCGATCGCCATCGGCTTGTAGCCGGCCGGAACCGGCATCGGCAGCGCGATGACGCTGGCCCCGGACGAGATCAGGTTATGGGCGAAGGAATAGCCGTCGCGCCGGATCCCGTGCACGGCCTCCAGCGTTGCGGCGATGTCGAACCGACGATCGCCCGCCGCCGCCTCGGCATTGATCCGGCGCACGATCCGCTCAATCTCGTCATCGGGCTTGGCCGCCAGCAGCACCCGGCCCAGATTGGTCGCGGGCAAGGGCCGCCTCGTGCCCGGCCGCAGCGCATAGCGCAGGTCCTGCTCGGACTGCACCACATGGATGTATTCCGACCAGACCCCGTTCTCCACCGCCAGGATCGCCGAATCGGCCGTGGCGCGGACCATCTCGACCATCATCTCGTCGACGCTGCCTTCGGTCGCGAACTCTTCGTTCAGCCAGGCGCCGAGCAGGGCCACACGCAGGGTCGGCCGGAAGGCCTTGGCCTCGGCATCGAAGCTGACATAGCCCATGGCGGTCAGCGTCTTCAGCAGCATCGAGGTGCTGGATTGCGGGATGCCCATGGCCTGGGCGATCTCCGACACCCGCATCGGCCGGCGATGTTCGGCGAAGACCTGAAGCAGGCCCAGCACCCGGCCCGCGGATTTGACGACACCATCGCCTTCGGCCATGGAGGGTTCTCCCCTTCAAGATGAGACGGCCAGGTGGCGGGGCATGCCGGCCGGCATGCCCCTGCCCGCATCACATCCCGATCATTTCCGCCTTGTCGATGACGTTCTGCAGGATACGGATCGAGGCGACGTCGACCATCACGCCGTCCACCTGCACCGCCCCCTCTCCGCGGGCCTGGGCCTCGGCATAGGCGGCGGCCAGCTTGCGCGCGCGGGAGACCGCATCGGCCGAGGGCGAGAACACCTCCAGCGCCGGCTCGATCTGGGCCGGATGGATCGCCCATTTGCCCACGCAGCCCAGGGTCATCGCCCGACGGCATTCCTCGCGATAGGCGTCCGGGTTGCGGAAATCGGCAAAGGGACCGTCGACCGCATCCAGCCCATGGGCGCGGGCCGCGATCGCCAGGCGGTAGCGCGGATAATGCCAGATGTCGCCCGGATAACCCGACGGGCCGAAGGCGCTGCCGATGTCGATGCCCTGCGAGGCCGAATAATCGCCCATGCCGAAGATCAGGCATTCCAGCCTGGGCGAGGCAGCGGCGATGGCATCGATGTTCATCATGCCCTCCACCTCTTCGATCAGCACTTCGACACCGATGCGGCGGGCAAGGCCCAGCTTGCGCTCGATCTGGCCGAGCAGGATGTCGATCCACATCACGTCATGGGCGGTCTTCACCTTCGGCACCATGATGGTGTCGAGATGCGCGCCCGCGCCCTCGACCACGGTGATCACGTCCTCATAGGCGTATGCGGTGCCGAGATCGTTGATCCGCACGCAGCGGGTCTTGTTCCCCCAGTCGAGTTCGCGGAGCGCGGTGACGATCTTCGACCGTGCCGCCACCTTGGCATTCGGGGCCACCGCATCTTCCAGGTCGAGAAAGACATGGTCTGCGGCCGAGCCCGCCGCCTTGGCCATCATCTTCTCGCTACTGCCGGGCACGCTCAGCTGGCTGCGGCGCAGGCGGCGGGGGCGGGTCGTCAGGCTGTCGGTCATTGTGTCAGGTCCTGGTTCTGGGTCGTCGGAACGAAGGGCGTCACGACAGGGCCGCAAGGCCGAATTCGGTGCGGATATCGCCCGCATGTTCGTCGAGCAGCGGTGCACGGGCGCGCACCCGGCCCTGGGTCAGGGTCATGCGCAGCGGCACACCGGCGATCATGCCCTGGCGGGCGGATCCCGGATGGTCGACCGGCTGGAGCATTTCGCGGACCGCCACATGCGGGTCGGCGAAGATGTCGGCGGCATCATTGACCGGGCCGAAGGGCACCAGCCCGCCGAGCGCCGCCCCAAGCTCGGCCTTGCTGCGGGTGGTGGTCCAGGCGGTCACCGCCTCGATCACCTCGGCGCGGTGAACCACCCGGTCGTTGTTCAGCGCATAGCGCGGATCGCTGCCAAGCTCCGGTCGGCCCATGGCGGTGCAGAGATCGCGCCAGAACCGGTCCTGCGGGCAGGCGATCGACACCCAGCCGTCGGCGGCGCGGAACAGGCCGAAGGGACAGAGCAGCGGATGGCCGTTGCCCTCGGGATGCGGCACCACGCCGGCATAGGAATGCTGGAAGGCGATGCGCTCGCAGAGCGCCAGGATGGCGTCGTACATGGCGATGTCGACGAACTGGCCCCGGCCGGTGCGGTCGGCATGGCGCACCGCCGCCAGGATGCCGAAGGCGAGCATGGTGGCCGGCACCGTGTCGCCGATGCCCGGCCCCACCTTCAGCGGCTGGTCGGGCGCCGGTCCCGTAATGCCCATCACCCCGCCCATCGCCTGGGCGACCACGTCATAGGCCGGCCAGTCGACATAGGGGCTGGCGCCGGTGCGCGGATCGCCGAAACCGCGCAGGCAGGCATAGACCAGCCGGGGGTTGACGGCGGCCAGCGTCTCGTAGCCGAGGCCCAGCCGGTCCATCACGCCGGTGCGGAAATTCTCCACCACCACATCGGCGCCTGCGACCAGCTTCAGGAAATCGGCCCGGCCGGCCGCGCTCTTCAGGTCCAGCGCGATGCTGCGCTTGTTGCGGTTGACGCTCTGGAAATAGCCGCCGAAGGCGCGCAGCCCGTCATCGGGCATGAAGGGGCCGACGGTGCGGGTATGGTCGCCCTCGGGTGGTTCCACCTTGATCACATCGGCGCCCTGATCGGCCAGCAGCATGGTGCAGAACGGCCCCGCCAGCATCACCGTCAGGTCGATGACCTTGAGCCCGGCAAGCGCGCCCGCAAGGCCGGCCTCCGGAGCGGCGTTCATTTCTCCCCCCAATGGCTGCGGCGCTTGATCAGCACCCGCCGCTCCCCCTGGAAGACCAGCCTGTCGTCCTGGTTGACGCCCCAGTGGCGGAAGGTCACCACCCCGGCATCCTCGCGGTCGGCGGCGGCTTCGGCCGACAGCACCTCGCTATAGGCATAGAGCGTGTCGCCATGCACGACCGGATGGCGCAGACGGATCTTGTCCATGCCGAGTTCGGCGATGGCATTTGCGGCGGTGTCCTGGGCGGCGAGGCCGATCACCATCGAGATGTTGATGCCGCCGAACACCACCCGCTGGCCGAAGATCTCGCTGCCCTTCATCAGGTGTTCGTTGAAATGGCCCTCGGCGGTGTTCATCACCATGTTGGTGATCATCACGTTGTCCATCTCGGTGACGGTCTTGCCGCGGGCATGGCGGTAGACCTCGCCGGGGGTGAAGTCCTCGAAATATTTCGACGATGCGGTGAGCGTGCTCAACATGTCCGCCTCCTCAGCGTCCGAGCAGATGGTCGGAAATGATGCGCTGCTGGATCTCGGAGGTGCCCTCGAAGATCTTGGTCAGCCGCGCGTCGCGCCAGTGGCGCTCCATGGCATGCAGCTTGGTGTAGCCGGCGCCGCCCAGGATCTGCAGGCCCTGGCTGGTGACCCGCTCGGCCATTTCCGAGGCGAAATACTTCACCATCGCCGCCTCCTTGTCGCAGCGCCGGCCGCTGTCGATCTCGGTGCAGACGAAATACATCAGCTGCCGGGCGGCCTCGATCTCGGTCGCCATGGTGGCGAGCTTGAAGCGGATCGCCTGAAAATCGCCGATCGGCCGGCCGAACTGGATGCGCTCCTGCGCATAGGCGGTGGCATCCTCCAGCGCCGCGCGGGCCAGCCCGATGGCGCGGGCGGCGGTATGGGCGCGTGCCTTTTCAAGCCCGTGGGTCACGGCATAGAAGGCCTTGCCCTCTTCCCCCACCATGGCCGAGGCCGGCACCCGGCAGTCGTCGAAGGCCAGTTCCCAGGTCTTCCAGCCGAAATAGCCGATCTTCGGGATCGGGCTGCCCTGGCAGCCCGGCGGCAGCTGGCCGCGCGGCTTGTCGACCAGGAAGATCGACAACCCCTTGTGGCGGCGCTTCGGGTCGACATCGGGGTCGGTGCGGGCGATCACGATGATGTAATCGGCACCATCGGCGAAGGTGCACCAGTATTTATTGCCGGTGATCAGCCAGTCGTCGCCGTCGCGCCGCGCCCGGCAGCTGATATTGGCGACGTCGGACCCTGCATTGGGTTCCGACATCGAGAAGGCGCCGAGATACTGCCCCGATGCGACCCGGGGCATGATCTCCGCCCGCTGGGCCTCGCTCATCGCATCGAAGCCGATCATGCCGTTGCCGCGGGCGATGATGCTGGCGACGCTCATCCAGGCGCGCGCCAGTTCCTCGGCCACCAGGCAGTATTCAAAACAGCCGAGGCCCAGACCGCCGTATTTCTCGTCGATGGTGATGCCGAAATAGCCCATCTCGGCCATCTTGTCGCGCAGCGCCATGGGGATGTCGCCCTGCTCGGGATCCAGCCGGTTGGCGACCGGCAGCACCTCGCGCATCGCGAAATCGCGGGCCGACTGCTGGATCATCCGGCGATCCTCGGTCATGTAGCCGCCGGTTTCGGGATGCGTGTTCACTGCCGGTACCTCACGAGATTGGAACGCTGGAAGGTGACGACGGTCTCGCCCTCGGGCGTGAAGCCCTCGGTCGCCCAGGTCACGATGCCGTAGCCCTTGAACTTGTCCGACTGGCGGCGGTCCAGCACGCGGCTGCGCGCAAGCAGCGTCTCGCCGACCCGGACGGGGCGCCGGAAGCTCAGCTCGTCGACGCCGAGGAACGGCCCGCCGCCCTCGCTCAGATCCTCGACCGACAGGCCGAAGACGATGTTGAAGACCAGCAGCGGGTTGGCCACCAGCCCGTCATGGCCATGGGCGCGGGCGAAGGCGTCGTTGAAATAGAGCGGGTTGTAATGAAGCGTCAGCGTGGTGAAGGCGATGTTGTCGCCCTCGGTCAGCGTGCGCCCCAGATGATGCTCGAACACCCGCCCCGGCTCGAAATCCTCGTAGCGGTTGCCGCGGGCGAGCAGGATCGCCCGCTCCCGGAAATCCCCGCTCTTGTCTTTGATGTCGCTCATGTCGTTCGGTACTCCTTGGGGAGGTCAGGACGCGGCCAGAAGCCCGGCCAGTGCGGCAAGATCCGTGCGGGCATCCAGCCTCTGCACCCGGCCCAGCACCTCGCGGCTGCGGTCTTCGCCCAGCACCGGCCGGGCAAGGCCGAGGAATTTCGCGGACAGCCGCTGCCATTGCCGGTCGAGATCCGCCGCCGGCACGCCGACATCGAAAGCCGCACGGCGGATGGCCCCATCGGCAAGCTCGACCTCGACTTCGGACAATGTGCTGCTCGGGGCCGCGCGGGGCTCGACCGTCACCGCATCGCGCAGCCGGACGAGATCGGGCCGGGCGGCGGTCGCATCGGCAAACAGCGCCTCGCGCGCGGTGTCCTCGCCGGCAAGGGCGAGCGCCGCGGTCATGCGCAGCGAGAACTTCATCTCCAGCCCCGTGGTCGGGGCGGGGATGTTGCAGACCTTCAGATGGCCGGGGTCGACCCGGACCACGACGCGGCGCACCGCATCGGGGTGGATCCGCCCCAGGCTGTGCACCGCCTCGATCGCCGAATGGGTCAGGTAGCAGGCGGCGTGGTACTTGAAGAGCGTGTCGCGGATCATGAAGCCCGGCGCGGGGGCAAGCGCCGCCTCGGCGTTCAGCCCGTCGGACTGGGTGTCGCCGAAGCCCTGGGCCGCGCCCAGGATATCGGGATGGCTGGTGAAGCCGCGGGCAGCGAGACGGGCCGCGGTCAGCCCGTTCGCCGCGGCGCGGCCGGCATGGAGCGGCTTGCTCATGGTGCCGAACACCGCCTTCAGCCCGGCGGCCTGGGTGCCGGCGATGCCGAAGCCATGGGCGATGCGGTCCTCGTCCAGCCCCAGCAGCAGGGCCGAAGCCGCCATGGCCCCGAAGGTGCCGACCGTGCCGGTGGCATGCCAGCCGCGGGCATAATGCGACGGCCCCACCAGCAGGCCCACCCGGCAGGCAATCTCGAACCCGCCGACGATGGCACGGATGAGGGCGGCGCCGTCCCGGCCCTCTGCCAGCGCCAGCGCCCAGGCCGCCGGAATCACCGCCACACCCGGATGGCCCTGCATCGCCAGATGCACGTCGTCATAATCCAGCGCATGGGACATTGCACCGATCACCGTCACCGCCTGGGTCAGCGGCAGGGTCTCGGGCCGCCCGGGCAGCGGCAGACCGCCACCGCCGCCCTCCTCGCGGGCCGTCTCGACCAGGATGTCGACCAGCGGCTCGTGCCGGGCGGCCAGGGACACGCCGATCCAGTCGAGCAGGCAGTGCCGGGCCACCGTCATCGCCTCTTCGTCGATCGCCTTCGTGCCGAGCCCGGCAAGCAGGTGGGTAAACGCCCCGGTGATGCCGCCGGCACCGTCGATCGCGATCATCATCTCGTCTCCTCGACAGGGAATGGGATGGAACTCAGCCGCCATAGACCAGGGCCGGCAGCCAGAGCGACAGGGCGGGCACATAGGTGATCAGCGCCAGATAGGCCGCGAACAGGGCGATGAACGGCCAGATGCCGCGGATCACCTCGCCGATCGGCACCTTGGAAATGCTGGAGAGGACGTAGAGATTGAGCCCGACTGGCGGGGTGAGCAGCGCGATCTCCATGTTCACCACGATCACGATCGCGAAATGGATCGGGTCGATGCCCAGCGCCGCCACCACCGGCATCAGGATCGGCACCGCGATCAGGATGATCGAGGCCACCTCCAGGAACATGCCCAGCACCAGCAGCAGCAGGTTGATCGCCAGCAGGAACTGCCAGGCCGAAAGGTCGTTGCGGGTGACGAAATCCACCACCGCCGCCGGCACGCCGCTTTCGGTCACCCAATGGCCGAAGGCGAGCGCCATGGCGATGATCACCATGATGCTGGCGGCAGACCGGACCGCCTGGCCCATCACGGCGGGCGCCTGGGCAAGGGTGAAGCCGCGATAGACGGTCATGCCCACCAGCATCGCCACCAGCGCCGCCAGCACCGCCGCCTCGGTGACGGTGACGAAGCCGCCATAGATGCCGACCGCCACGATCACCGGCACCGCGAAGGCCGGCAGGGCCTTCAGATTGACCCGGACGAATTCCGCCCGGCTCATCCGCGGCTCGGGCGGGTATCCCTTGCGGCGGGCGGTCCAGATCACGAACAGGATCAGCATCAGCGCCTGAAGCAGGCCCGGCACCACGCCGGCCAGGAACAGACGCGGCACCGATTGCTCGGCGATGATCGCGAACAGGATCAGCGGCAGGCTGGGCGGGATCAGGATACCGAGCGTGCCGCCGGTGCCGATCAGCGCGGTGGAGAACGAGGCCGGATAGCCCCGCTGGATCATCGCCGGCACCAGGATCGTGCCCATGGCGAGCGCCGTCGCCACGCTCGATCCCGCAATCGCGGCGAAGATGGTGCAACCGGCCACCGCCACCACACCCAGGCCGCCGGGCAGGCGACCCATCCAGGCGGCGGAGACGTCGATCAGGGCGCGGGCGATGCCGCCGCGCTGCATGAACACCGCCGCCATGCCGAAAAAGGGCAGCGCCATCAGCAGCTCGGAATTCAGCTCGTCCAGCACCTTCTGGGCAAGCAGCAGCAGAGAGGATCCGTCGGCCGCCAGCAGCACCGCGGCGGTCAGCCCCAGCACCACGAAGATCGGCATGCCGGCGCCGAGGAAGACGAAGAACAGTCCGAACAGCGCCTGGCTCACAGATGGCCTCCCCCGTCGAGCACGTCCTGTCCGGCGATGCTGCCGGTGATGAGGCCGACGAAGCGGGCGAGATAGCGCAGCGCCATCAGCGCCGCCCCCACCGGCAGGGCCAGGTAGTAGATCCACATCGGGAACTGCAGTTCGCTGAGGCTGGTCTCGCCGATATCCCAGGCGTCGAACACGATCCGGCCGCCGAACCAGACCAGCAGGCCGCACAGGACCAGTGCCGCCAGCGTGTTGAAGCCCTCCACCACCCGCTGCATCCGCGGCGGCAGCAGGCGCAGCACCAGATCGGCACGGACATGGGCATTGCTCGCCACCAGCCCGCTGAAGCTCAGGCACGAGGCCCAGATGATCAGGTAGATGACCACCTCGTCGATCCAGTGGGTCGAGGCGGGCGGGTAGAGATAGCGGCTGAGCAGCTGCCAGGTCGCAAGCAGCATCGCGATGGTCGCGACGAGCCCGACCAGCTCGTGTTCCACGAGCTTCAGAACGCGGTTCAAGGGCGCCTCCGGGCTGACGGTCGTCTCTCGGTGCGGGTGCGGGGGCGAGAGGCGGGGGTCAGTCGGGCGGCAGGGTGTCCTGGACGATCTTCACGAAATCGGCCGGGATGCCGATCGATTTCGCGATCTCGTCCTGCGCCTGCATCATCTGCCGGCGGATGTCGGCGCGTTCTTCAGGGGTGGGGGTGATGAAGATCACGCCCTGGCGCTTCGCCTCTTCCCCCGCCTCTTCCTGGGCGGCAAGGGCGGCGGCGCGTTCCTCGGTCGCGACCTCGTCCCACAGCCGGGTCATCAGCTGCTGCTGATCCGGGGTCAGCGTCTTCCAGAAGCCGCCGGCCACCATCGGGATGTACTGGCCGAAGGTCTGATAGTCCTCGAAGACGTATTTGAGGCCGGATTCCCAAAGCTTGGCGCTCTTCACGCTTTCATTGGTGGTGATCAGCCCGTCGAAATTGCCGCGCGACATCGCCAGCGGCACATCGGGCCAGGGCACCAGAACCGGGGTGGCGCCCAGATATTCCAGCCGGGCCGACAGCCCGGCACCGCCGGGGAAGCGGATCTTGGCCCCCTTCATGTCGGCATAGGTCCCGACCTTGCGGCTGGCGAAATAGGTATGGCTGGCGCCCAGGTCGAACCACTTGCCCAGCACCTTGACGTCCAGCTTCTCCTCAAGCCCCTCGGCGATCAGCCGGCCGGGCTCGCCATCGGAAATGGCGTGATAGTCGTCAGGGCCGCGGCCATAGAGCATCGGCAGGGTGGCGGTGTCGAAACGGCGCTCGAAGCCGCCCAGCACCCAGCTGCCCGGCACGGCCATCTCGACACTGCCCTGACGCAGGGCCTTGGCCACGTTCACGTCCTTGAACAGCTGGCCGCTGTGATAGACCGTGGCATTGAGCGTGCTGCCGGACTGCTCTTTCAGCCGCTCGGCGAATTCCTGCACCCAGACCGTGCGGACATGGGTGGGCGAGGTGTCGAGCGAAATCCGGAAGTCGACGGTATCCGCCGCATATGCGGCCCCCATGGCAACCGTCCAGGCGAGCACGGCGCCGGCACCGGCCGCTCCCCAGCGTGAAAACGTCATCATTTCCTCCTGGCATGACCGCGCCGTGAACCGGCGTCTGGTACCGATGCGGATCGCATCCCATCATGGGTGCCTCACATGCACAGGCATGATCTCCCCCTGCCCGGCCGTTGGCGCGACCGGGTTGATATCTGTCGTATTTTCAGGGAGATGCCTGCCAGTGACGCATCGCTGCGGCACCCGCATCGTTCAGAAAGAACTGTAGGCGCCGCCATGCCGGGGCGTCCAGATGTTCATCGTGGATGTGAAGACGGTATCATATACGTGATGGAATGGCGGGCGGACGAAACGCAACGACCCGCCGCGGCAGCGCCGGGGCGGGTCGTAAGGACAGTCGGTCGGTCTCGGGTCAGAGGCGGTGGATCACACCCCGGCGCGTATCCACTCCGCCGCCTTCTCGGCCATCATCAGGGTCGGCGAGTTGGTGTTGCCGCTGGTGATGGTCGGCATGGCGCCGGCATCCACCACGCGCAGGCCGCGCATGCCGCGGAGCTGGAAATGCGGGTCGAGCACGGCATCCGGATCGTCGGCCCGGCCCATGCGGGTGGTGCCGACGGGGTGGAAGATGGTCGAGGCGATGTCGCCGGCCAGCTTCGCCAGCTGCTCGTCGGTCTGGTACTGCACGCCCGGCTTCCATTCTTCCGGCTGGAAGCGCGCCAGCGCCGACTGGCCGCAGATCCGGCGGGTGACGCGCAGGGAATCCGCCGCCACCTTGCGGTCCTCTTCGGTCGACAGGTAATTGGGCGCGATCAGCGGCGCGTCCTCGAACCGGCCGCTGCGGATGGTGACCGAGCCGCGGCTTGTGGGGTTCAGGTTGCAGACGCTGGCGGTGAAGGCGTCGAAATCGTGCAGCGGCTCGCCGAAAGCATCCAGGCTGAGCGGCTGGACATGGAACTGGATGTTGGCGGCGTTCTTCTCAGGGGACGAGCGGGTAAAGGCGCCCAGCTGCGAAGGCGCCATGCTCATCGGCCCGGTGCGCTTCAGCGCGTATTCAAGCCCGATGCTGGCCTTGCCGATCAGATTGCCGGCGATGGTGTTGAGCGTGCGCGTGCCCTTCACCTTGAACACCGAGCGGATCTGCAGATGGTCTTGCAGATTGGCGCCGACGCCCGGCAGATCATGCACCACCTCGATGCCGTGGCGGGCCAGCAGGGCCGCAGGCCCGATGCCCGACAGCTGCAGGATCTGCGGCGAACCGATGGCCCCCGAGGACAGCACCACCTCGGATTTCGCCGTCACGGTCTTGCGCTGGCCGTCCTGGACCAGCTCCACCCCGGTGCAGCGCAGATGGCCGTCGGCATCGCGGCCGGTCAGCAGCCGTGCCACCTGGGCCTTGGTCCAGACCGTCAGATTGGGCCGGTTCAGCGCCGGGCGCAGAAAGGCCTTGGCGGCGTTCCAGCGCCAGCCATTGCGCTGGTTGACCTCGAAATAGCCGACGCCTTCATTGTCGCCGCGATTGAAATCCCCGGTCGCCGGCAGCCCGGCCTGCACCGCCGCTTCCGCCCAGGCGTCCAGAATGTCCCAGCGCAGGCGCTGGCGTTCCACCCGCCATTCGCCGCCATGGCCGTGCAACTCGTCGCCACCCTTGTGGTGATCCTCGTGGCGCTTGAAATAGGGCAGCACCTGATCCCAGTCCCAGGCCTCCTCGCCGGTGATTTCCGACCACTGGCGATAGTCGCGGGCCTGGCCGCGCATATAGATCATGCCGTTGATGCTGGAACAGCCGCCCAGCACCTTGCCGCGCGGATAGCGCAGCACCCGGCCGTTCAGCCCGGCATCCGGCTCGGTCTGGAAGCACCAGTCGGTGCGCTTGTTGCCGATGCAGTACAGATAGCCGACCGGCACATGGATCCAGATATAGTCGTCCTTGCCGCCGGCCTCGATCAGCAGCACGCGGCGGCCGGGATCGGCGCTCAGCCGGTTGGCGAGCAGGCAGCCGGCCGTTCCGGCACCGACGATGATCGTGTCGAAGGCGGGGGTGGTGGTCATGCGTTTCTTTCCGGCCTGACGTTCTTAGGGGGCGTGTCACTCCTGACCCAGGAATAGTCCCCCCGGGCATGGTTTTCCAGATGAGTATTGCAACATCCGGACCCTGCAAAGCCGCACAGCGATCGCGAAACATGCGCGGTTGGTCCTCTTCACGCACGAAAACGCCCGGATGCCGCGCGACATCCGGGCGATTCTTAGTCCGCCGCCCTGGCCGCGTCAGCCGCGCGGCGCCAGCATCCGGAAAGCCTCGTCCAGAAGATGCGGCGTGTGCTGGCCGGCGGCACCCGCCCGCGCGCGGGCGAAGTAGTCATTCAGCGCCGGGCGGAAGCCGGGATGGGCGCAGTTGTCGATGATCACCCGTGCCCGCTGCTTGGGCGACAGGCCGCGCAGATCCGCCAGCCCCTGTTCGGTGACGATCACCTGAACATCGTGTTCAGTATGGTCGACATGGGTCGCCATCGGCACGATCGCCGACAGCGTGCCGCCCTTGGCCGTGGACGGGGTCATGAAGATCGACAGATAGCCGTTGCGGGCGAAATCGCCCGAGCCGCCGATGCCGTTCATGATCCGGGTGCCGCGGATATGGGTGGAGTTGACGTTGCCGTAGATATCGGCCTCGATCATGCCGTTCATGGCGATCACGCCCAGCCGGCGGATGACCTCGGGGTGGTTGGAGATTTCCTGCGGGCGCAGCACGACATGCCGCTTCAGCGCCTCGGCTTCGTCGTTGAAGATCCGGGTCGCCTCGGGGCTGAGCGACAGGCCGGTGGCCGAGGCCAGCGTCATCCTGCCAGATCGGATCAGCTCCAGCATGCCGTCCTGCAGCACCTCGGTATAGGCGGTCAGCCCCTCGAAGGGGCCCGATCCCAGCCCCGCCATCACCGCATTGGCGACATTGCCCACGCCCGACTGCAACGGCAGCAGGCCGCGCGGCAGGCGGCCGCGGGCGATTTCGTGTTCGAAGAATTCCAGGATATGGCCGGCGATCGCCTGCGAGGTGGCATCGGGCGGGGAGAAGGCGGTGTTGCGGTCGGGGCCGTGGGTTTCCACCACCGCCACCACCTTGGCCGGATCCACCGAAAACACCGGCTGGCCGATCCGGTCGCCGGCGGCCAGGATCGGGATCGGCATGCGGTGCGGCGGCAGGCGGGTGCCGTAATAGATGTCGTGCATGCCCCGAAGCGCGGGGTTCTGCCAGGCATTGACCTCGATGATCACCTTGTCGGCCAGGTCGATCCAGGTCTTGTTGTTGCCGATGGAGGTGGAGGGCACCAGCGTGCCGTCCTCCAGAATTTCCGTCACCTCGATGACGGCCACATCCAGCTTGCCCAGAAAGCCGAACCAGACGAACTGGGCCACATGGCTCAGATGGATGTCGATATACTCCATCCGCCCGCTATTGATCTCTTCCCGGCAGACCGGATCGGACTGATAGGGCAGGCGCAGCTCGATCCCCCTGGCCTTGGCCAGTGCGCCATCCAGCTCGGGCGCGGTCGAGGCACCGGTCCAGACCCCGATCCTGAACGGCCGGCCGGCGGCATGCTCGGCCTCGATCCGCCGCGCCAGTGCCTGGGGCACCGCCTTGGGATAGCCGGACCCGGTAAAACCGCTCATGCCGACATTGGCGCCGGGCGGCACCAGCGCCGCGGCATCATCGGCCGACATGATCTTCGAACGGAAGGCGGCGGCGCGGATGGTCTGCTCAGTGCTCACGGGTATTGTCCGTCTGCGGGTGGGGCGAATTCCGCAGAACGGTATATCAACCGGGGGAACCCCGGTCCATGGTCGTTATGCCGCAGGGTCGGTACGCCAGCCGCACCGCCTTCGCACCCGCCGCCCCGGTAAGACATGACACCCGGATCACTCCGTCGCCCGGCATTGCACGGCCGCACGGCGGTCGGCCGTCCAGGTGGCATCACGGCCCTTGCCGCGGAGTTCGTGCCGGGGAGTGGCATACCAGATGCCCGAAGCCGCGACCTTCTGCGGCAGGACCAGAGGCGCGCCGTCGCCGGCGGACACGACCGCGCGGCTGTCCTCAAGCGTCGGCCCGTTCATGAAGCGCACGTTGAGACGGGCACCATCATCGCACACATAAGTCGTCGTGTAGATGCTGTGTGCATCTTTAGAGGGTTCGCTCGCCACCAGCGGCAGAGGTGGCGGCAGGTCGCGTTCAGCAGCACAACCGGCAGTCATACCGATCAGAATGACGAGCAGGGCCGAGCGGCCGCAGATCAGGGATGACATGAACGGAAGCCTCTTTTGCGATCCCCGGTCAGCAGACCCGGTCCGGGGCACGGACGCAGGCGCAGCCCTGAAATGCTCACCGAGATGGATCGATCGCGGGATGATCAGGCCGCAGTGCAGTCGGTCACCCGCCCCGCGACCATCCAGGCCGCCCCCTTGCCCCTGAGCAGCAGGGCGTTGCGGTTGGTCTCATAGCGGCCGGCCTCCACCGCCGGCAGGATCAGCGCTTCGCCGTCACTGGTGCGGATGACGGCATGATCGGGTTCATAGCGAACCTTCAGAGCCGAGCCGTCGGCGCAGGTGAATTGCGCCGACCATGGGCCGGACATCTGCGCGAAAGAGGATGTGTCGGAACGGCCCCCTCCGCAGCCGGCCAGAAGAATACAGGACGTGACGGCGAAGACGGTGGTCCTGAGCACGGACAACCTCCGATCAGCGGTGGGAGAAGCATAGGGACCCCACCAGCAAAACGGTTTTCCGCCGCCACCGCCAGCATCCTTTACGGGAAAGAAACGTGACAGATCAATAAAGCGTGCCGAGCGCCTCCCGCGTGAAGGCCTGAAGTTCGGTCGTGCGGCCGTCGCGGATCTTGGCGACCCAGTCCGGATCCTTCAGCAGCGCCCGGCCGACCGCGACCAGATCGAACTCGTCGCGCTCGAAACGTTCGACCAGCCCGTCGAGGGAGGCAGGCTCCGAGCCCTCGCCGCGGAAGGCGGCGACGAATTCGCCCGAGAGGCCGACGGAACCCACGGTGATGGTGGGTTTGCCGGTCAGCTTGCGTGCCCAGCCGGCGAAATTCAGGTCGGAGCCTTCGAATTCCGGCTCCCAGAAACGGCGCTGCGAGCAGTGGAAGACATCGGCGCCGGCATCGGCCATCGGCTCCAGCCAGGCGGCCATCTCGTCGGGGGTGGCGGCAAGACGCGCGGTGAAATCCTGCTGCTTCCACTGCGACAGGCGGATGATCACCGGATAATCGGGGCCGACCGCGGCGCGCACCGCCTTCAGGATCTCGACCGCAAAACGGCTGCGCTCAGGCAGCGTGGCGCCGCCCCAGCCGTCGCTGCGCTCGTTGGTGCCCGACCAGAAGAACTGGTCGATCAGATAGCCATGGGCGCCGTGCAGTTCGATCGCATCGAAGCCCAGGCGCTGCGCATCGGCGGCGGCCTGCGCGAAGGCCGCGATGGTGTCGGCGATCGCCGCCTCGGTCATCGGCTCGGTGAAGCGCTTGCCGGGGGAAGACAGGCCCGAGGGGCTGTCGATCGGCCCGGGGGCCTTCCAGTCGGTCATCGGGTTGCGGGCCGAGCCCACATGCCAGAGCTGCGGCGCCATCAACCCGCCCGCGGCAT
Organism: Tistrella mobilis; assembly: GCF_041468085.1. Taxonomy (NCBI): domain Bacteria; kingdom Pseudomonadati; phylum Pseudomonadota; class Alphaproteobacteria; order Geminicoccales; family Geminicoccaceae; genus Tistrella; species Tistrella mobilis. Next base: position 354,710 of record NZ_CP121015.1, read on the forward strand.
GGACCTCGTCGATCACCCGCTTCCAGCCGGCCAGCTCTGCCTCACCCCAGAAGCGCGGCACGTTGGGATCGTTGAGCGAGGCCGGCCGGGCGACGCCGGTGCCTTCCGAAATGATCAACCCCACCCCGCCTTCGGCGCGACGGCGGTAATAGGCCGCCACATCCTCGTTGACGATGCCGCCCGGCGAGAAGGACCGGGTCATCGGCGCCATGACGATGCGGTTGGGCAGATGCAGGGGCCCCAGATCGAAGGGGCGGAACAGGATTTCGGTATCGGCCATCGGGCGGGCGTCGCTCTTGTCTGAGGTGAGGCGTGAGGCGTAAGGCGGCGAGCGGATCAGCGAAACCGGGGATCTGGCCACCAGGGATAGAAATCGGGCATGTCGGTGGAGACCTTCGCCGGGAAGGCGGCGGGGCGCTTTTCCAGGAAGGCGGTCACGCCCTCGGTCACGTCTTCCGTCTTGCCGCGCGAAACGATGGCGCGGCTGTCGACGCGGTGCGCCTCCATCGGATGATCGGCGGTGTGCAGACGCCACATCATCTGGCGGGCCAGCGCCACCGAAACCGGGGCGGTGTTGTCGGCAATCTCGCGCGCCAGCGCGCGGGCGGCGGGCATCAGATCGTCGGGCGCGTGCAGCGAGCGCACCAGCCCGCGGCTCAGCGCCTCGTCGGCACCGAAGACCCGGCCGGTATAAACCCATTCCAGCGCGGTCTGCATGCCGACCAGCCGGGGCAGGAACCAGGACGAGCACGCCTCGGGCGTGATGCCGCGGCGGGCGAAGACGAAGCCGAAACGCGCGGCGGTCGAGGCAAGCCGGATGTCCATGGCCAGCTGCATGGTGGCGCCCACGCCCACCGCGGCGCCGTTCACCGCCGAGATGACCGGTTTCAGGCTGTCATAGATGCGCAGCGTCACCTGGCCGCCGCCATCGCGATGCACGCCGGCGATCTGGTTCTTGCGCCCGGCATGGCGATCGAAATCGAAGGTATCGCCGCCGCTGTCCAGATCGGCACCGGCACAGAAAGCCCGGCCCGATCCGGTCACGATCACCGCCCGCACATCGTCGTCGGCATCGGTCACGTCGAAGAGGTGCAGCAGGTCGTACATCATGGCCGAGGTGAAGGTGTTCATCTTCTCGGGCCGGTTAAAGGTCGCGATCGCGACCCCGTCCTCGACCGCATAATCGAGGGTCCGGAACTCGGGCAGCTTCGGCGAAGCGGACATCGGGCGCAATCCTCCGGTCTGTTTCTTGTCGTGGCGCATATCCTCGCCCGCGACGCCGGCCGCGGCAACATAATTCGAACGGTCGTTTCATGGCCGCGGAGCGGAGCAGACCCCGCAGCCCGCGCCCCCCGACCAAGGTCCATATGACGCAACAGATCGCGTGGCGTGACCCGAACGGCCATTGCCGACTGGGGGCCCGGTGCATACCTTCGGCCGGAACGTCACGCTGCGGAACAAGCGGCGGACCGTCACTCGTGAACCGGGGGAGACATAACCGATGACCCAGTCCTGGGCCGATGCGGCTGCGGGCTTCGATTTCGAAGCGATGCTGCGCCAGTCGCTGGCCGGCGATCTTGCCGCGATGAATGCCTGCGTGGAATGCTGCGACGCCCATGCCGCCGCAGATCCCGACCGCGTGGCGCTGCGCTATGAAAGCCGCGATGGTCATGGCGGCACCATGACCTTCGGTGCGCTGAAGGAGGCCGCCGGCCGCTTCGCCAATCTGCTGGCGGCGCATGGCATCGGTGCCGGCGACCGGGTGGGCGGGCTGCTGCCGCGGGTGCCGGAACTGCTGGTCACCATTCTGGGCACCTGGCGGGCGGGTGCGGTTTATCAGCCGCTGTTCACCGCCTTCGGCCCCAAGGCCATCGAGCACCGCACGGCCACCGCCGGCACGAAGCTGATCGTCACCGACGCCCAGAACCGCGACAAGCTGAACGAGCTGAGCGTGCCCGCGACCATCGCGGTCATCCGCGGCGGCGCCGGCGCCGGCGATCTGGATTTCGACGCGGAACTCGCCGCACAGAGCCCGGATTTCGCGCCGGTCATGCGCCAGGGCGAAGATCCCTTCCTGATCATGTTCACCTCGGGCACCACCGGCCCGGCCAAGCCGGTGATGGTGCCGCTGCGCGCGATCGCCGCCTTCAAGGGCTATATGCAGCTGGCGGTGGGGCTGCGCGCCGACGACGTGTTCTGGAACATCGCCGATCCGGGCTGGGCCTATGGCCTGTATTACGCCGTCACCGGCCCGCTCTCGCTCGGCATCGCCACCACCTTCTATGACGGGCCGTTCACGGCCGAGAGCACCTATGGGCTGATCGCGAAGCTGGGCGTCACCAATCTGGCTGGCGCCCCCACCGCCTATCGCCTGCTGCTGGCGGCGGGGCCAGAGCTGGCGGCACCGGTGAAGGGCCGGCTGCGCGCCGTCTCCAGCGCCGGCGAGCCGCTGAACCCCGAGGTGATCCGCTGGTTCGCCGAACATCTGGGCACGGTGATCCACGATCATTACGGCCAGACCGAACTCGGCATGGTGCTGTGCAACCATCATGATCTGGACCATCCGGTCCAGGCCGGCGCCGCGGGCTTCGCCGTGCCCGGCCACCGCATCGTGGTGGTGGACGAAGACACGCTGGAAGAACTGCCCGTGGGCCAGCCCGGCATCCTGGCGGTCGACCGCGAAAACTCGCCGCAATTCTGGTTCCAGGGCTATTGGAACATGCCGACCAGGTCGCTGCGCGGCCGCTATTACCTGTCAGGTGATACGGTGGAGCTGAACGAAGACGGCAGCATCGCCTTCGTCGGCCGGTCGGACGACGTCATCACCTCGTCGGGCTATCGCATCGGGCCCTTCGATGTGGAAAGCGCGCTGATCGAGCACAAGGCGGTGGTGGAGACCGCCGTGGTCGGCAAGCCCGATCCGGAACGCACCGAGATCGTGAAAGCCTTCGTGGTGCTGAAGCCGGCTTACGAGCCGACGCCCGAGCTTGCCGAGGAACTGCGCCGCCATGTCCGCGCCCGGCTGTCGGCCCATGCCTATCCGCGCGAGATCGAATTCGTCGACGAGCTGCCCAAAACGCCGAGCGGCAAGCTGCAGCGCTTCATCCTGCGCAACCAGGAAAAGGCGAAGGCGGAGGCCGGCGCCTGACGGCAGCGTCGCATCCATGACCCGGCCCGGCTCCTTATTCAGGGGCCGGGCCGCTTCCGTTCAGACCGCTTCCGTTCAGAGCGCGCCCTGATACTCGCCCCGGGCCGGATAATCGGCCTTGATCACGAAATCGAGTGCCGCCAGCAGTTCTTTCGCCGGCGGCCGGGCGAAGGGCATGGTCTGGACCGACATGTAATAGAGCGTGCCGTCGGCGCGGACCAGGAACAGGCCCGGTTCCGAGAACAGCGCCGGTTCCTCGATGCCGATCGAGGTGGTGCCGCGGCCGGCGGAGATATAGAGCCCCCAGGCCCGGGCGGTGGCAAGGTCCAGCCCATGGCCCAGACGCAGGGCCGAAACGCCCGCGCGTTCGGCCATCTGCCGGGCGCGATCGGCATCATCGGACGAGATCGCGATCAGCTCCACCCCGCGGGCGGCGAAATCGGGCACCAGCCGCTCCAGCTCTTTCAGCTGGGTGATGCAGATCGGGCAGTGCAGGCCGCGATAGAAGGCGATCAGGGTCATGCGCTCCGGCCGGGCGGTGGCGATGTCGAAACGGCCATGGGCCAGCGTGTCGACGGCCAGCGCCGGCACCGGCGCGCGGGGGGTGAGCGGCATGGGGCAATCTCCTTGGATGGACAGGATGTCTTGACGAGGTGAAATCATCCTTCCAGAATTCAGGACATGAATGGTCCTGAAAATCTGACCCAAAGTCTGAAAGACACCACAGCCGCGGGCGCCCTGCGCATCGACCGGCTGTCGGCCTTTCTGCGGCGCTTTCCGCTGCGGGTCACGGCGCTGCGCGACGGTGGCCGGCCGGGCCCCGCGGCACAGTTCGCGCTGGCCGGCGACGCCGCCGCACCGGTGGCGCTGTTCGATGCCGCGGATATCGGCCCCGCCCTCGCCGATCGCCCCGCATTGCTGCTGGCCGAAATTGCCTTCGGCAGCGCCGGCAATCCGCTGCTGGCCGCCCTCGATCACACGATCGAGCTGCCGGCCGGCCATGATCCGCGGCTGGCGGCGGTTCTGGGCGCCCTGATCGCCGAATGGCAGGACCCCCATTGCGGGGCCGTCGGCATGATCGAGCGGCTGATCGAAGCCGCGGTCATCCGGCTGCTGCGCACCGCGGTCGCCGACGGCGCCACTGCCCCGGGCCTGCTCGCCGGCCTGTCCCACCCCCGCCTGCATCGCACGCTCGCGGCCCTGCACGAGGCGCCGGAGCGGGTCTGGCGGGTGGAAGAGATGGCGGAGATCGCCGGCATGTCGCGCAGCGCCTTCATGGCGGCCTTCCGCGCCGTGCTCGGCACCAGCCCCGCCGCCTGGCTGACGGCCTGGCGGCTGGCCGAGGCCCGCCGCCATCTGGATGCCGGCCATACGGTAAAGGAAGCCGCGCGCCTGGTCGGCTTCGGCAGCGCCGAGGCTCTGGCCCATGCCCATCGCCGCCGGATGGGACGCGCCGCGCCGCCGCTCAGCCGCCGGCCAGGCTGAGGAGCTGTGCCTCGACGGCACGGATGGTGGCGGGGCTGGCCGCGGCCAGCCGGGGGATGTGGGTCGCGCGGAGTTCGGCCCTGAGCGCGCGCCGGGCCTCTGCATCGTCGATCAGGGCCAGCACACGGCCGATCCAGGCATCGCGCCCCTCTGCCACCAGACCGTCGGGGCCCAGGCAGGCAAGAATTGAGGCGGTGGTGCGCGAACAGGCCTGGCCACCGCCCATGGTGACCACCGGCACGCCCTGGGACAGCAGATCCAGCGTCACCACCCCGCCGGAATAGGGGCTGGTGTCGAGCGCCAGATCCAGGCTGCGGATCACCGTGAGATAATCGGGCACGCCCCGCGCCAGCCGTTCGACCCGCCCGGGCGCCAGCCGATGGCGATCCTGCCAGCGGTCCAGCCGGGCGCCGATGGCCGGGTCATGGACAAGATCGTCCTGTAACACCAGCACGGTGGCGGGCCGGGCGTCGAGGATGGCTGCGAAGGCCTCCAGCAGGCTGTCGGGCAGCTTCTCCAGCCGCGCGGGACAGCCCAGACGCACGACATCGGCGCCGATCCGCGGATCGGCATCGGGCGGGGCGGCAAGCGGGCTGCCGAGTGTCGGGCAGGGCACGTCCAGCGTGGCAAGCGACGCGGGCAGATCGGCCCGTTCGGCCGGCGGCAGCAGGACAGGGTCGGTCACCAGCCCGTCCATCACCGGCAGGCCGGTGCCCGGCAGATAGCCCCAGGCCTGGATCTGAAGGGCGGCCGGCCGGCGGGCGAAGATCCCGATGCGGTTGCCGCCGACATGGCCGTCAAGATCGACCAGGACATCGATGCCATCGGCCCGGATCAGATCCGCCGCCGCAGCATCGTCCAGCCCGGCGAGGCCCCGCCAGCCGTCGACCGCCAGGCGCAGCTGCAACAGCCGCGGATCGACGGGGGCCGGCAGGGTGGGATAGCAGGTGATGCGGAAGCGGCTGCGGTCATGGCCCATGATCATCGGCAGCACCACGCGCGCCGCGGCATGGTTGGTGAAACAGCCGCCGACATAGCCGATATGCAGCCGGCCATCGGCGGCCCGCGGCCGCGGCGCCGGCCGGCGCGGCCAGGACATGCCGGCGAAGACCGCATCCTGACGCCGGCGCAGCCCGGCGGTGGTCATGGCCGGATCGCAATTGGCGGCATAGAGGATATTGCCCGCCAGCCGCCAGTCGGCCGGATCAAGCCTTCGTCCCCGTTCCCAGGCCACCACCGCACCGGCAGGATCGGTCAGCAGCAGCCGGGCGCTGCCGGCGATGCGCCACAGATCCGCCGTCATCGCCGATGCCGCCGCGACATGGGCCGCGGCCTCGGTCGGGCGGCGCCGGCGCAGGGCCCCCTCCCCCGCCAGCGCCCGAAGGCCCGGATGATCCGGCCGGTCGGCAAGCCCCGCCGCCAGCACCGCATCGGCCTCGTCGAAGCGCCGCGACCAGCGCAGGATGCGTGTCAGCGTCTCGCGGATCTCGGGCGCCGGATCAAGCGCCAGCGCCCGATGCAGCAGATGAACGCCCTCGTCCAGCCCGCCCGACAGCGCGCGGCGCCGGCCTTCGGCCATCAACCCTGCCGCCGTGGTCATGACGCCTCTCCACCCCGGTCGATCATCCCCGGCAGGGCGCGGGCGACCTCGCCCAGCCGGTCGAGCCCCTGGGGAAGAGACAGGGTCAGCACCGGCATGTGGCGGGCAAGATCGAGCATCGCCTGCGAGACGGTGGCGGTCGCGCCGTAAAGCGGCAGCGTCTGGGGGCCGCCGGTGATCTGGCTGCGGATATCCTGAAGTGCCGCAAGGGCGGCGCGGCGGGTCAGCCGGGCCGGGCCGTCGGTCCGCTGGCCCAGCAGAACCATCCCGGCGACCGGCACCGGATCGGGCACCGGATCGGCCGCGGGCGCGACCAGGATCTTGCCATCCGGCGCCGGCGGCCCGGTGAAGCCCAGGGCCTGCGCCGCATCCGCCATCAGCCGCAGCCGCGGCAGAACCGGGGTGACGGTCACCCGCCCGTCGGCGACCACGGGCGAGGCCATGTCGTCGGCGATCACCTGCCCGCCGGCCCCGACGAGTGCCGCGGCCAGGGTCGATTTCCCGCGGCCGCTGGCGCCGGCGATCAGGATCGCCCGCCCCGCCACCACCACGGCGGCGGCATGCAGCGGCAGCCGGCCGCGGACCAGCAGGGCCGCGACAAGGCCCGAACTGGCGGCGGTCGTCCAGGCCAGCTCCCGCAAGACCCGGTCGGGCGCATAAACGTTCAGCCGGTCCGGACGCGTCATCCACACCGCCCGGCCGTCGGGCTCGCGGATCATCCAGAGCCCGCGATCCCCGCGCCAGCGGCGGATGCACCAGTTCGGCCCGGATGCATCCCCGTCGCTCCCGATATCGGGCGGATCGGCCGCATCGGCGATGACGACATCGGCGGTGGGAGGCCAGGGCACGGCCGGTGCCGCGGCCACCACCGGCAGGGGGCGGTCGGATGCGATCACCAGCCCGGCGGCGGTGTGGAACCAGGCCATGCGGGGCCGGCTCAGCCGGCGATGTCGACCAGCCCGTCGCCGATCAGCCCTTCAAGGAAGGGGGTGACATCGGCCAGGCAGGTTTCGGGGTCGACGGCATAGATCGCGGTCAGCCGGCGGCAGAGTTCCCCCAGCGAGACCGGCTCGGCGATCATCGCCGCGATCCGGCTGCCGGTGCTGCCGAGTGCCGAATAGGCGCCGCTCTCGGCATCGAGCAGAACCGTCTCGCCATCCATCTCGGCGGTCAGGATGCCGGGGCGGATGCGGACCAGGGTTTCGGGCGACAGAACCGACGAGGCGGGGGCAGGCTGGGTCATGATGGTTCCGTTCAGCTCTTGCGCCAGGCGACGCAGGTCCAGTCGACCCGGTCGAGCGGCGTGGTGATGCCGCGGACATGCCGGAACATGTCGGTGGCGATCCGGCAGCCCTGCACGGCGCCGTAATCGTCGATGATGATCCACCCGCCCGGCACCACGCGGTCGTACAGCGCCTCCAGGGCGGCGCGGGTGGAGGTAAAGAGATCCCCATCCAGGCGCAGCAGGGCGAGCGGCCCGGTTTCCAGCCCGGGCAGCGTCTCTTCGAACAACCCCTCGACGAAGCGGACCCGATCATCGAGCAGATCGAAGCGGCGGAAGGCGTCTTCGACCAGCGGCCGCGAGATCGCGAGCAGATCATCCTGCCGGAACAGGGTATCACCGGCATCGATGGCATGCGACGGCGCCGGCACGCCGGCAAAGCTGTCGGCCAGCCAGACCCGGCGGTCGGCCATGGCATGCACCGCCAGATAGCCGCGCAAGAAGATGCCGCACCCGCCCCGCCAGACCCCGGTTTCGATCAGATCCCCCGGCACGCCCTCGGTGCGGATGTCATCCAGGCAGGCTTCCAGATGATCCAGCCGCCGACGGCCGGTCATGGTATAGGCAAGCCCCAGGCCCGGGCGATCGGCCGCCGTCCAGCGCCCGTCATCGCGCCGCGCGGCTGCCGCCGCAAAAGCCTCCGCCTCGGCGAGGCGGATGTCGCGCAGATGATACGGGTCGGGTTCGGTCCCGGCCGCATGGCAGGCCGCGACATGGGCAAGGCGCAGCTCCGCCTCAAGCCCCGTCTGATTGAGCAGCACCTGCTTCAGCAGATCCAGATACAGCCGGGTCGGGCTCATCAGGCCGGGTCGTCGCGGCGGCGGAGATAGCCGCCGGGGTTGAGCGTCATCATGAAGCGCTCGCAGGCCGGGTCGACCTCGAATTCCGGATGCCGGGGCAGGAAGAAGGCGATCGCCTCGCTCGGCCCCGGCCCGTAATCGGGCCAGTTGGGCCGGCCGTTGACATGGCCGTCCTCGACGATCAGATAGCCGCCCGGCCGGACCAGCCCGGCATAGGCCTCCAGCTCCGCCAGCACATGCAGCAGCCGGTGGTCGCTGTCCAGGATCACCATCACCTCGGCATCGGGGCCGAGGGCGGCGGCGCGGTCGTAAACCGCCCGGACCATCTCGGGCGCGGTGGAACTGCCCGACAGAAAGCTGAGGCGCGGATGAACCGGCAGATCCGCCCGCCGGTCGTCATTGCGCAGATCGATGCTGACCACCTCGCCCGCCCCGATCAGATCGCAGATCGAGGCCAGGAACAGCCCGCTGCCGCCCCTGAAACTGCCGGTCTCCACGATCAGCGCCGGCCGGCGGCGGCAGATCAGCTCCTGATACATCATCAGGTCGGTGGGGTATTTGATCGTATCATGACCCAGCCAGGACACATGATAAGTGCCCCGGCCGGCCATGAAGCCGTCGAAACTGGCGCGCATGAACTGCACGGTCGCGTCGTTGCGATCGGTCATGACAGCAGTCTTAGGAATCTGTCCGTCAAGAACCCATACACGGACCATCGCCACTCAGGGACGGACCACTCTGCGCCGTCTCCAGATTCCGGGTCCGCGCCACCGGCCTCACCCAGATCTCGCGATCCTCGGCGGACACATCCTCGACGTCGGAAACGATCATGCGGTCGGCCATCTTCGCAGTCTCCCTGCCAGGGGGGGGCCGGCACAGATGCGGCCGGCGGGCAGCCAGCTTCAGACTGCCCGCCTCTTCATACCAAAGGACGGCACAAAGAACATAATTGTTTATCTTCGACCTTATCCGCCCGCCACGCACCCTCGTCAGGAAGGTGCCCCGTCACCGCCCGTAAACCGCCCCCTCCACCGCCAGATAAAGCGGCAGCGATTTCACATCCGCGAAGGGCAGGATCTGGGTCGCATAGACCCCGGCGAGGCCGGTCTTCGGGTCGATCCAGTAATAGCTGTTGGCGAGCCCCGCCCAGGCGAGGGAGCCGGCCGGGCGGCCGGTGGGCGCGTCCTCTTCGTTGATCATGAAGCTGAGGCCCCAGCTTTTGGGCAGGCCGGGGAAGAACTCGGCATCATTGGTCAGGTCGTGGAGCACGGCCTTGAGCGGGCGGACGCGGAGATCGCCCATGGCGTTGCGGCTCATCTGCGCGACGGTTTCGGGCTTCAGAACCTGGCCCCCGCCATCGGCGCGGCCCTGGTTCAGGAACAGGCGGCAGAAGCGCAGATAGTCGCGCACCGTGCCGTAAAGCCCGCCGCCGCCCATTTCGAATTCGGGATCCTGCGGGATTTCCAGATCGGTGGCGGCGAGCCCGCCATCGATGCCGCGGGCATGGATCGGCGCCAGCCGGGCGCGCATGTCGTCGCGGATCCGGAAGGCGGTATCGGTCATGCCCAGCGGCCCCAGCACCTCTTCGGCCAGATACTCGCCCAGCCGTCGGCCGGTCACCGCCTCGATCATCCGGCCGGTATGATCGATGCCGATACCGTATTCCCAGCGCTCCCCCGGATCGAAGATCAGCGGCGTGTTCAATGCCGCCACCTGGCAGCTGACCATCGGCGGCAGGCCCATCACCTCCTGGCAGCGCACGATGTCGGCGTTCCAGAAGTCATAAGAGAAACCCGCCGTATGGGTCAGCAGCTGGCGAAGCGTGATCTGGCCGCGCGGGGCACGGAGCCGGGGATTGCCGGCCTCGTCGAAACCGTCCAGCACCTGGACCCGGCCGAGTTCGGGCAGCACCTCGGCGGCAGGCCCGTCGAGAGACAGCCGGCCGCGCTCCACCAGCTGCATGGCGGCGGTGCCGGTGATCGCCTTGGTCATGGAGGCGATCCAGACCACGGTATCGGGCGTCATCGCCTGGTCACCGCCCATGGTGCGGGTGCCGGCCGCCGCCTCGAAAATCTGGCCATCGGCGTCGCCGATCGCCACCGCCACCCCCGGCACATCGCCGGCCGCCACCGCCTGGTCCAGCAGGGCCTGCACCCTGGGGCCGAATTCCTGTGCGTTCATGCTCATCTGACGTTCCTCCGGTGATCCCGGCCGTGTTGCCCGGCCGTTGTCATGGCGCAAGTCTAGCACGCTGCATAACGCAACATGGAGGCCCGGTTTTGCGTCAGAGCCGCCGGGCGGCAAGCCAGCTGAACAGAGCCATGAGGCCTGCGGTCGCAAGGCAGAGGCCGAGCCCGCCCAGCTGATAGCTCACCCCCGAGAGCAGGGTGCCGATCAGCCGGCCGGCGGCATTGGCCATGTAATAGAAGCCGACATCGCGGGTGATCCGCCCGGCATCGCCGAAGGCCAGGATCAGATAGGAATGGACCGAGGAATTGACTGCGAAGACGAAGCCGAAGAGCAGCAGCCCCGCGACCAGCAGAGCCGTCAGCCAGAGGGCCGGGCCGCCCGCCAGCCAGACGGCGGCGGCGAGGGCAAACGGGATCGGCACCAGCGCCCCCGCCCAGAGGATCGCCTTGCGCACCGTCGCCGCCTCGGCCTCGCCTCGGGCCTTCAGGATGCGTGGCGCCAGCGCCTGGACCAGGCCATAGGCGATGATCCAGAGCGCCATGAACCCGCCGACGATGAAAAACGCCTCGCGCCGCCCCTCGGCGGTGCCGTCGGACAGCACCGCCTGGAAATAGACCGGAATGCCGACCACGAACCAGACGTCGCGGGCGCCGAACAGGAACATCCGCGCCAGCGACAGCCGGTTCACCCGCGCATCTTTCGACCGCCAGCCGGACCAGCTTTCGGAAGCCTTCATGCGGCCGGGCAGCCCCGCGGGCAGGAACAGGATCACGGCCGCCAGGATCACGGCCAGGACCGCGGCCATGCCCCAGATCGCCGCCTGGAACCCCGCCAGCGCCAGCAGGGCGGCCCCCAGGAAGAAGCCCAGCCCCTTGACCGCGTTCTTCGAGCCCGTCAGCAGCGCCACCCAGCGGAACAGCCCGCCACCCGTCGCGGGTGCCAGCAGCTTGACCGCGGATTTGGACGACATCTTGGCGAGGTCCTTGGCAACCCCCGAAACCCCCTGCACCGCCATCACGAAGGCGACCGAAGCGGCCAGGCTCCAGCCCGGATCGAGCCGGGCGAGGGCTGCCAGCGCCGCGATCTGCAGGCCCAGCCCGCCATAGAGCGTCGCCGCCAGGCCGAACCGCGCCGCCAGCCAGCCAGCGGCCAGATTGGTGGCGATGCCCGCCAGTTCATAGAGCAGAAACAGCCAGGCCAGCTGCACCGGCGTGAAGCCCAGCGCGTTGAAATGCAGCAGCACCAGCATGCGCAGCGCGCCATCGGACAGCATGAAGGCCCAATAGGCGGCGGTGACGGCGGCATAGGCGCGCACGGGGTTCGCGGGGGCGGCCTGTCTCAGCATGCCGATGCCACCATGCGCACGATATCGGCCAGACGGCAGGCATAGGCCCATTCATTGTCGTACCAGGCATAGATCTTCACCTGGGTGCCGCCGACCACCAGGGTCGAGGGGGCATCGATGATCGCCGAGCGCGGATCGTTGACGAAATCGGCCGAAACCAGCGGCCGGGTCTCGTAGCCCAGGATGCCGGTAAGCGGGCCTGCGGCCGCCGCCTCGAACAGGGCATTCACCTCGGCGACGCTCGTCTCCCGCGCCACCTCGAAAACGCAATCGGTGATCGAGGCGTTGAGCAGCGGTACCCGTACCGCATGACCGTTCAGCCTGCCGGCGAGTTCGGGGTAGATCAGCCCGATCGCGGTGGCGCTGCCGGTCGTGGTCGGGATCAGGTTCATCAGCGCCGATCGTGCCCGGCGCATATCCTTTGCCGGCCGGTCGACCATGGTCTGGGTGTTGGTCACGTCGTGGATGGTGGTGATGGAGCCGTGGCGGATGCCGATGCCCTCGTGGATCACCTTCACGACCGGCGCCAGGCAGTTGGTAGTGCAGGACGCGGCCGTCACCAGGCGGTGCGTGGCCGGATCATAGAGCTCGTGATTGACCCCGTAGACCAGGTTGAGCGCGCCGCCATCCTTCACCGGCGCGCTGACCACCACCGTCTTGACCCCGGCGGCGTAATAGGGGGCGAGTGCCGCCGCCGTCTTGAAGACGCCGGTGCAGTCGATCACCAGATCGATGCCGGCCTCTTCAAGCGGCAGGGCCGCGATGGTCTTCTCGCGGGTGAGACGGATATGCCGCCCGTCCAGAACCAGCCCGTCTCCGGCGGCCGCAACCGGTGTCTGCCAGCGGCCGTGGACGCTGTCGAATTCCATCAGCAGCGCATGCTGGGCGGCATCGCCCGCGGCATCGTTCAGAAGCACGATGCCGCCGCCGGCGCCGGTATCGATCAGGCGGCGGAGGACCAGCTTGCCGATCCGGCCAAGGCCGTTGAGCGCGATGCGGGGCGCGGTACCAGAGCGGGCCATGCGATCAGACCTCTGCCGATGATGCGGCCTCGGTGGCGATGCGGTCGACCCGGCCCTGCAGGGCCAGGCGATCGAGCGCCGCGAAGGGCAGTTCGGTGAAGATGGCGATCCGGCGGCGCAGGGCACCATAGGTGCGGGCAAAGGCCAGCGCCTTCTCGCTCTCGGTGCCCTGAACCTTTACCGGATCGGGCAGGCCCCAATGGCCGGTGATCGGCCGGCCCGGCCAGGGCGGGCATTCTTCGGCGGCCGCGGTGTCGCAGACCGTGAAGACGAAATCCATCACCGGGGCCTCCGGCGTCTGGAATTCGGAAAGACGTTTCGACCGCAGCCCCGAAACGTCGTGGCCGTTGCGCGCCAGAACCTCCAGCGCAAAGGGGTTCAGCCGGCCGTCGCCGCCGGTGCCGGCAGAGAAGGCGTTGAACCGGCCGCCCCCCAGATCACGCAGCAGCGCCTCGGCGAAGATCGACCGGGCGGAATTGGCCGAACAGATGAACAGCACGTTGAAACCGGTGTCGCGCATGGCGGGGGCATCCTTTTGGGGGCCGAGAACGGGGGCGAGCAGGTCGGGGCGGCCCCGGCCCAGATCGAGCGCCAGATAGCCGATCAGTCGTTCCGTCGCCTCAAGATCGACCGCATAGAGCAGCGACCGGCCCTGACGTTCGGCCGTGATCAGCCCGACACCCGCCAGATCGGCCAGGTGGTGGGAAAGCGTGTTCTGCTTCAGATCCAGCGCGGCCGCGATCTCGGTCGGCCGCACCCCCTGCGGTGCGAAGCGCATCAGCAGGCGGAAGACCGCGAGCCGTCCGGGATGGCCGAGCGTGGCGAAGGCATAGGCGGCAAGTTCGTTTTCCATATTTCCGGAATACAGGAAATATATGGCCGCCGCTCGTGAAACCTTTGTGACAGCAGCCGCTTTGGCGGATAGCCTGACCCGGCTGCGACGGCCGCAGGGCACCCCTGCGTGGGAAGGCGGCCGGCCCGGCCGATAAGTCTTGGACCGGGGCGATAATTTGTCCGTACAATTTGCCGCAGCGCAGTCAGAATGGAACCGTCCCATGGCCCGACCCCAGGATACCCGCCTTTCCACGCCCGCCGACGCACCGGCGCAGCCGCGGCTTCTGACCGCGCTGCTGGTGACCATGGCGGTGCAGATGGTTTCAACCGGCGGGGCGCTGGCGCTGTCGACCATCGCACCGATCGCGGGTGCCGCCCTGAACGTCGCCCCATCCCTGGTCGGATTTCAGGTCAGCCTGGTCTATCTGGCCGCCGCCATCACCTCGGTCATGGCCGGGGGCATCGTGCGGCGCTTCGGCCCGGCCCGGGCGTCGCAGATCAGCATGGCCACCTTCGTGATCGCGCTGCCGGCCTTCGGGTCGGGCAGCCTGCCGCTGATGGCCGCCGCCGCGCTGGTCGCCGGTTTCGGCTACGGGCTCAACAACCCGGCCGCCTCTCAGATCCTGGTCCGGGTGACCCCCGAAGGGCGGCGCAACACGGTGTTCTCGCTCAAACAGGCGGGAGTGCCGCTGGGTGGGGTGACGGCGGGGCTCGCCTTCCCGGCGATGGCGGTGGCACTGGGCTGGCAGACGGGGCTGTGGCTGGCCACGCTGGCGCCGCTCGCGCTCATCCTGGTGCTCCAGCGCCTGCGCCCGGCCTGGGATGCCGATCGCGAGCCGGGGGCCCGGATCGCGCAGGACTGGATGCAGGGGCCGCGCCTGACGCTGCGCGAGGCGCCGCTCAGGGCGCTGGGCCTGCTGGGCCTGCTCTATTCCATGCTCCAGCTGTCGCTCTCCACCTTCACCGTGGTGATGCTGGTCACCGAACATGGCTGGTCGCCGGTGGCGGCGGGCAGCGCGCTGGCGCTGATCCAGGCCTCGGGCGCCCTCGGCCGGGTGATCTGGGGCTTCCTGGCCGACCGGCTGGGGGCGGGGTTCCTGGTTCTGGCGATCGTGGGCGCGATCTCGGGCGCCGGCGCCCTCGCCATCGGGCCGGCGGCGGCGGCCGGCCCGGCGGTGCAGCTGGCCCTGCTCTGCCTGATCGGCAACACCACCAATGGCTGGAACGGCGTGATGCTGGCCGAAACCGCCCGCCGGGCGCCCGCCGGGCTGGTCGGCACCGTGACCGGGGGCGTGCTGATCCTCACCTTCGGGGGCGTGGTGATCGGACCCGCCGGCTTCAGCGCGGTTCAGGGACTGGCCGGCAGCTATGCCGCCACTTTCGCCCTGTTCGGCCTGATTTCCATCGCCGGCGCGGCTTTCGCCTTTCGCGAGCATCTGCACAACCGGCGCTGAATCGCCACACCCTCGACCGTCATTTTTCCATCGCATTCTGCAATAAATAAACCACTGTTGGTTTTTCAAGAAGGGCGATTGACACCCTTTCGGCTCAAATCTAACCTTTCACGCAATAATCCTATAAGTGGGAACGAGCCTGCCGACAGACACGCCCGCCTTTCGGGCGTGAACGGGTATGCTCGCTCCCGATTTCGGGACAACAGGGGGAAGGGGATCGGATCATGACCATGCGGATGGCGCCGGTCGGCGTGGACCGTTTCGGCCGCACGGCCGAAGCTATGACGGCAGAACAGGCAGATGTCTTCCAGACGGTGACGCGCGAAGCCGCGGCCACCCCCAACGGCGTCATGTCGCTGGACATGCGCAACGAAACCCACCGCCGCTTCATCCTCGACCGCTTCGGCGGCGACGAGTATCTGGAAAAGTACTTCCCCAGCACGCGCCAGCTGATCGAGGCCACCCGCCTTGCACATGACAGCCTGGGCGGGCCGCAGCCGAAGACGCTGCTGGAAACGGGCGGCGCACAGGACGGCGTCTGGGTGCCGGCGGTTGCGATCACCTATCTGGGTGTCGAGCCGAACAGCAACCAGGTCTCCACCCAGGGCATCGTCACCCTGACCGGGCTTGCGACGGTGACGGCGCTGAACATCGTGCTCACCGACAACCATACCGGCCAGCCGATCGGCTCCAGCACCATCCCGCAGCAGTACAACAGCACCACCCAGGTGGTGGAGCTGACCTCCGCCGCCTCGGTGGTCGACGGCAAGATCGACGTCACTGCAACCATGTCGGCGGCCTATCTGCCCGCCGGTGCCACCATGGCCGATATGGTGGTCGCCACGGCCGATCTGACCGGTGTCGATGCCATCGACACGCTGACCGTGATCGACCCCAACCACAACGCGCATCCCACCCGCGATTACATCAAGGTCGGCCTGAACCGCACCGACAACCAGGTCGCGGATTGCGACTATTACTACCAGTACGGCAATGACGGCTCGAAGCCGATCGTGGGCCTTGCGGTCAACGGCTCGGCGACCCTGCTTCAGGGTTATACCGTCGCCCAGAACCCGAATTTCAACGGCAACTGCATCCTGTTCCGCCGCTCGGGCCAGGGTGACGGCGCCACCCTCGCCTTCCCGTCCTCGGACATCCCCGGCCTGTGCTCGGGCGCGGGCGGCGCCATCAGCTGGGCGATCGGCCCCGACTGGCTGAACGGCGCCCCCTGGGATCAGGGCCAGACCATCGATCTCGACTTCCTGCTGAATTTCAGCCTGTCGACCGGCGAAACCGCTTTCATCCGGGTGACCAGCGTGCCGCTGGGCGTCTCCACCCCGCCGGCCAATATCGGCATGGTCGCGCCGATCCAGTTCGTCTGGGGCTGTGTCGCCGCCGGCAGCCTGGTGCGGATGGCCGACGGCACGACCCGGCGGATCGAGACGCTGGCCGCGGGTGAACGGGTGGCCGACGGCATGGGCGGCAGCCTGCGCATCGCCGAGGTCTGGCGTGGCACCGAAGACAAGCCCATGGTCCGGGTCGGCACCGCCAACGGGGCGGATGTGCTGCTGACCCACAACCACCCGGTGCCGACGGCGACCGGCGTGGTTCTGGCCGAAGCGCTGGAGATCGGCGCCCTGGTCACCACCGATCAGGGCCCGTCCGCGGTGACGCTGATCGAGCGGGCATCCCATGATGGCGAGGTCTTCAATCTGGACCTGCTGCCCGACGGCGCCGCAAGCCTGGCCGATATCGACGACGACGCGATCACCGGCTTCATCGCCGGCGGCATTCTGGTCGGCGACAACCGCATGCAGGCGGTCCATGCCGCGCGGGCGGCGCTGCCTGCCGACCTGCCCGACCCGGTCGAGATCCTGGGCGAAGGCTGGCGGCTGGACGTCACCAATGCCCGCCGGATCGCGGCGGGTCTGGCCCCGATCGCCCGCATCGGCGGCTGATCCCAACCAACAGATCACGACGGACGACGACGCATCCCGCCGGCCCCATGGGGCCTGCGGGGTGCGCGGGCTTCTGCATCGGGGGAAGAGCGCATGTCCACCGCCACCACGCCGGCCGCGCCGGTCATCTCGTCGGTTTCCTGCACCACCGGCGGCACCCGCCCGGTCTTCTCCCTGGCCTGGATCATCCAGCAGGGATACACCGGCCCGTTCACGATCATCGTGACGACCGCCGGCGGCACCGTCATCAACGGCACCGCATCGGGCATGACGCCCAATGGCGGCGTCTGGACGGCGGGCGAGGACATGAACGCCCAGACCACGATGTATTACATCCAGGTCGCCGTTCAGAGTGACCCGACCATCATCTCCGACCGGGTGCCCCTGCTTTTCGCACCGGTCACCAACATCACCACCGCCTATGACGGCGTCACCCTGTCGGTCGGCTGGACGGCGGCCGCCTCGGCCATGCCGGCCGGCCAGACCCAGATCCGGCTGACCACCGGCGGCGGCTCGCAGGTCGCCTCGGTCACCTCGGGCACGGTCGCGCAATTCGTCGTCGCCCCCAATCTGCGCAAGGCCGGCGGCAGCTGGACCGTGAAGGTGACGCCGGTCTTCGACGTGTCGAACGGCCCGGTCAGCGACCCTGCCACGGTGCTCTACGCCCGGCCCGACGTCACCGCGGTTGCGGTCGTCATCCCGCTTGAGACGGTCAACACCACCATCACGGTGTCGGGCACCGGCCTGCCGGACAGCGGCGATGTCTGGTTCATCGCCAGTCTGCTGCAGGACGGGCGGACGATCACCACCACCGCGCCGATCGCCGGCACCCGGATCGGCACGCGCACCTGGCAGTTCCCCGCCGGTTTCGGCATCGCGGCCGATCTGGCCCATGACTATGCCGTCACCGCGGCGCTGTCCTCCGCCACCGCCGGCACCGCCACCGGTCCCGACGGCAGTGCCATGGGGCTGGTGCTGCTGACGCCCATGATCGATGTCGTGACCACGGCCTCGGGCACCGACCGCACGGTCACGGTCACCGTGCTGCCACCGGCCGGCGACTGGCGGATCAGCGGCTCGGCGATCAGCGTGCTCGCCCCCGACGGCCAGCCGGTGACGGGTGGCCAGGCGTCGGGGACGGGCCTCACCCACAGCGTCACCCTGGCGGGCCTGACCATCGGTGGCGCCTATACGGTGATCGCCGCCGCCTGCCGGGGCTCGTCCACCGGCCCCTATACCACCACCCGCCTGCCGCTGCTGACCTCAGCGCCCGCCCTTACCACCGCCAGCCTGGATGGCGGCGTGGTCACTGCCGCCTGGAACACCGTCGCCGATGCCGGTGTCACCGGCTACCGGCTCGACCTGGTCTCGGGCACCGGGGTGATGGCCTCGGGCAGCTTTAGCGGCGGATCGGGCAGCCTGACCGTGCCGCAGCTGCCGGCCGGCGACCAGGGGGCCGCCCCCTCTCTGGTGGTCACCGCGACGGGCAGCGGCACCACCGGCCGCACCACCGGCCCGGCCTCGGCCGCGCTGGCCCTGATCAGCGAGGCGGTGGCGGTAACCGGCATCGCCTTCCCGGCCGCCGGAGGCGACGTCACCGCCACCCTCAGCGCCGCCGGCCAGGGCGAGGACGGCTATGCGCTGGAACTCTGGAAGAACGGCACCCGCACGCAGGCACTGAGCAGCGCCACCACCGCCGTGACCGTGCCCGCCGCCGCCCTCACCGATCCGGCGAGCTATACCGTCCGCGGCCGGGCGACGCGGTCCAATGCCGCGGTCAAGGGGCCGTGGAGCGCGTTCACCCCGCTCGGCAACATCGCGCCGGCAGGCCTTGCCATCGCCTATGACGGCGCCACCGCCACCCTGTCCTGGCGGGCGGTGGAGGGGGCATCGGCCTATCTGGTGACCGGCATCCCGGGCTCTGGCGGCGTGCTGACCACGGCGCCGGCGCTCACCGCCGCCATCACCTATGCCAGCGACCAGAACCCGACCCTCAGCGTTCAGGCGATCACCGGCGTCACCACCGGCCCCGCCACCTCGGCCCAGGTCTTCGCCGCCGGCCTCTATCCGACCTTCGCCCAGGATACCGCCGCCGCGATCATTCCGGCGACCACGCCGGCGATGACCGCCTATCAGATCACCATCGGCCTGCCGCAGCTGTTCACCACCCCGCCGGCCGCGGCGGATCTGCCGGCGGTCGCCCCCTTCGCGATCGTCGAGGGCACGGCCCCCTACACCTATGCCCTGACCATCGCCGGTGATCCGGAGGCCCTGCCCTGGACCTTCACCGCCGATGCCGTGCGCCCGGATCTGGTGACCGCCTGGAACGGCTTTCTGACGGCGCTGGAAACGGCCACCGCCACGCCGCTCGCCATCCAGACGGTGCAGGCGGCGATCGCCCGGTCCATGCCCCAGACCTTCGTGGAAACCCTGTTCTTCGGCTACAGCTTCAACCCCGATAAGGGCTATGTCGATCTGCTGCCGGGCATGGTTCTGAGGGTGGAGTTCGAGGCCTATACCAGCATGCCGGCCGGCTCCACCGACCAGAATTATCTCAACGGCTTCGTGACCTCTGCGGTCGCCCGCTGGCAGGTGGGGCGGATGGTCAAGAACGGCGTCACCTGCACGGTGCTGGATGAATTCGTGGGCCTGGTCACCGGCCAGGGCGGCACGGCGGTGCCGCGGCCGGTGCCCGCCAACCGCAAGGTCGCCGGTGCCGGCGGCCTGATCGATACCGGCTGGTCGACCATGCAGCAGCCGCTGCTCCGCCTGGTCTATCCGCAGGCCTTCCCGTCCTGCGCCCAGCCGGGCACGCCCTATCCGGAACTGAATGCGGTGCTGCTCGCCGCCTCGAAACTGTCGGATCTGGAGGCGGCGACCCAGGCCGCGCATAACGGCACCGATGCCAGCGCCCGGGCGGCGGTGCTCTATTTCCGCGGCCGCACCACGCTGGTGGCCGAGATCCGCATCCTGGTCAACGGGGTGGAACAGCTGGTGCCGCTGGGCACCACGCTGGGCGATGTGCTGGCGGCGCGCGCGCAGGAGCCGTCGGCGGCCGGCCTGCCGCTGACCGGCATCCGGCTGACCCGCGGCACCGGCCCGGCACCGGCCGGCACGCCCGCCAGCTACAATGCCGGCGGCGGCCAGCCGCTCCGGGTCGACTGGGCGCCCGCGGCCAATGCGGCAATGACCGCCCTGCCGCTGATGGCCGGCGACCGGATCGAGATCGGCACCCCGCCCGCAGGTGCCGCATGAGCGGCGGGGCCGAGCCCGCCTTCAACCGTGCGGCTCAGGGCTCGCCGCTCTACTGGCTGACGGATGGCGGCAACCGGGCGGGCTTCCTCGCCTCGGATGCCGCCGCCTTCGGCGATACGATCACGCTGTCCACCAGCTGGACCGATGCCGGGGGGCTCTGGTTCTGGCTGGATCAGGCGCCGGCCGATCCCGCCGGTTTCGCCGGCAGCCTTCAGGCTTTCCTCAACCTGCTGCCTCCCGCCCGCGGCCCGCGCTTTCTGTGGATCGCGGGCATCGCCGCCGGCGTCAACGGCTGGACGGGCTCTGCGATCGACATGACCCGCAGCGGCGGGACGACGACCGTCACCGGCGGCCAGACCTTCAATGCCGGCGGCATCGTGGTGCTGGCGTCGGCCGGCGGACAGGTGATGGTGGAGCAGGCCTCCAGCGATCAGAGCTGGCTGTTCCGGGTCCATGACGGCGGCGCGCTCACCCTGCTGGCGGGCGATGCCAGCCTTGCCGCCAGTCAGAACCTCTGGGGCGTCAGCTACAATCCGCTCCGGCCCGGTGCGCTGGTCTGGACGCTGAACCTGCCCGCCCCGGGCGAGGGCGAGGTGCCGGTGCTGACCGGGATGGGCGCCAGCCTGCGCTTTTTTGCGCCCGACATGGACCCGTTCCTGACGCTGGACGAACCCGCGGTTGCGACCGGCGGCATCCGTAGCCTGCAGGTGGTGCCGCTGCGCCAGCGCGCGGCGGTGGCGCTCTATTGCGCCTTCGACCCGCTGGCGCCACTCGATCCCACCCGCACCCGGTTCGGCCTTGCCCCTTTCGGCGCCGCGGCCTCGGGCGATGCGCCGGTTTTCGACAGCGGCTATGTCACGGCGCTCGGCTATGGCGTGCAGCTGAGGCCGGTGCGGATGGCAAGCCAGACCCAGCCGGGTTTCGTGCTGGCGGTGCAGCCGATGACCACGGGGGCCATCGGCGACGGCCCGACCGATGTGCCGGTCTCGTATTACCTCACGCCCGATGGCGATTTCACCCTGCTCGGGCTCGACCAGGGCGGCCAGCTGGCGACGGCACAGGTGGCACCCGAGATTGCGGCGGCCGCCCCGGCCGTGCGGGTGCTCTGCGGCACCACCGGCCTCGATTACGTCGGGCTCAACGCCGCCGACGGCAATGTTCTGAGCTTCCGCGCCGGACGGGCCGCCTATGCCCCGCCCACCCCGGCCGAGGGCGAAGGTCCGATCGTCAGCGCCGGAGACGGCGCTGCGGCACCGCCCTCGCTCACCGGTCTCGGCACCACCGCCTGGAGCTGGATTTCGGCCGGCAGCGCGCCCCGCTACTACGCCCAGCCCGAGGACGCGCCCTTCTATGCCGGCGGCTATTCGGGCTTCCTGTCCTATCTGGAAATGGCCGCCACCGATCTGGTGACCGACGATCCCGCCCCCGCCTTCCCGATGGTCGGTTATGCCGGTCTCGCCCCGGAAGACGCCGTCTTCGCGCGCGAGATCGAGGCCCGCGGCATCGCGCCCGAGCGCCGGCGGCGGATCGGGCTCGCCACCGGCATGCAATGGGATGTCGCCAGGGCTGAAGACGCATCGGCGGTCCAGGCCGGCACGGTGACCCCGGCCGTCTCCCCGCCCGGCGTCGCCATCGGCTATGCCGGCGACAACCAGCCCTGGGCCTGGCTCGGCATCGGCAATATGGGCAGCGCCGACGGGCTGCCGGATCTGCGCTTCACCGCCGTCGACGGCGCCTTCCGTCAGGCGCTGCTGTCCAACCGCCTGTTCATGGTGCTGGGCTCGGCCGCGACCGTGATGCAATCGGGCTCGGTCGCCTATCAGCTGACCCAGGCGTCGATGAACCTGATCAAGGCCCTGCCGCCCGGCAAGGGCGTGTCGGACACGGTGTGGAACCAGGTCTCGGCCGCGGTTTCCAGCGCCGGCTATCCGGTCTACGACACCGAAACCGCCTTCGACCAGATGCTGACCCAGGCGACATCGGGCACGATCACCGCCGAGGAAACCCTGGTCTTCCAGCGCTTCGCCGGGCTGCTGACCCCGGTGATCGGCGACTGGCTGTTCCGGATGAGCCCGCGCAACTGGGCCGCCCCCGATCGCCAGGGGCCGAAAAACGCGCGGCTGATCTTCAAATTCATCAGTGGCCGCACGCTGGCCGATCTGGTTTCCGACACCGCCGCCTGGAACTGGCCCGAGGCATCGTCGGATGACGGCAAGGCCGAAACCGCGCGCAGCGACATCCAGGCGATCATCCGCACCGCCCGCGAAAGCGTCGCCACCGCACGGCTGAAGAACACCGCCTCGCCCTATGACCGTTTCGTGCAGGTGATCGACGATCCCGACTGGGCGGGCGTGCTGGCGCTGTCGGTGGAGGTGCCGCTCGACACCCTGCCGGAGCCGCTGCAACCGCTGGCCGCCGGCATCGACCCGTCCGGGTTCTACGCCCACCATCTGGGGCTGACCGCCACCTCGTTCACCTCGGACAACGGCACGCTCACCTTCGACACCACCTCCACCTTCGGCCTGATCGACTATCAGGATCCGATCGACCAGTATTTCTCCAGCGACATCGCCTTCGCCTTCAAGGTCCAGCAGCTGACGGTCGGCTTCGAGAACGGCCGGCTGGCGAGTTTCACCAGTTCGGCGCAGCTGATGGTGAACCGGGTGTTCGGCGCCCAGACCCGGCTTTTCCCCACCGGCCACGGCAATAATCTGATCCTGGACGGCGTCTATCAGTCGGAAGCGGCCGATGGCGGCGGCCGGCGCGACACCTATGTCTTCGCGATGCGCGAGGCGGGGGCGTTTCAGCTGCAGCTGGGTCAGCTGTCGGAAATGGCCGTGGACCAGACCCGGATGGTCACCGTGCGTGCCGCCGATCCCGAGACCGGCAACACCACGGTCACCGCCGCCTTCCAGATGGCCGGCCGGTTGCGCTTTGCCGAGCCTGAGAAATTCGATCCCTTCTGCTGGGGCCCGCCGCTGACCGCGGCCGGAACGATTGTCGACGGCGGGATCGACCTGCTGGCGGAAACCGGCACGGACGATGCCGCGGTCGCCGCCGGCCTCGCCTACACCAACTATGCCATCACCATGAGCTTCTCGTTGTCGGATCCGGCGAAGGTGACCTTCACCGTCCAGGATGCCGATCTCACCCTGAATGCGGCGAACAGCCGGGCGCGGCCGAATTCGCTCTTCGCCCGCTTCCCTCTGAGGCTCGCGGGACTGACCGGCACCCCCGACCCGGCGGTGACCGGCCAGGCATCCACCCGCACACCTGAAGCCGCCGGTTTCGTATCGATCTCGGCGCCCCTTCAGCAGGCGAAACTCACCCAGCCCTGGTACGGGCTGGTTTACGAGGTCGATCTCGGCACGCTCGGTGCACTGGCGGGATCGGTGGGCATCACCGTGCGCCTGCTGGCGGCCTGGAGTGCCGGCGGCGGCGACAAGGGCAATCCCGGCATCTATTTCGGCGTGGCCCTGCCGGGGATCGAGAACATGCTGGGGGTCAGTCTGCCGCTGCAGGGCATTCTGGATATCGGCTTCCGGACCATCCAGTTCACCACCTATGAAGACGAGCAGCACGGCCGGCAATATCTCATGCGGCTCAGGGATTTCGGGCTGCATGTGCTGGGCCTCTCCTTCCCGCCGGGTAAGAACGACATCACCGTCTTCGGCAATCCCGACCAGACCTCGAACACCAAGCTCGGCTGGTATGCCGCCTATGACGACGGCAAGGAGGTGCCCGCGAACAAGTCTGCCGCCGCCGGGGACCGTCTCGCCGCCCCCCATCGCAAGATCGCGCCGGCACACCGGACCGGGGCGGCGATACGTGCGGCGCGTGGTGCCAGGATCCGGCCGGATGGCGGGGAGGGTGCATGACCGATACGCCGGACATCACCCTCGCCCATCTGTTCCGGATCGAGAAGGCCGCGCGGATGACGATGGCCTGTCTGTGGTGCGATCAGGGCATGGCCAACATGCTCACGGCGAACGAATATGAAGACGACTACATTCCGGATGTCGTCGCCCTGTTCGACTACGGCGCAACCCTCAACTTCATTACAAGAACCCTGAAACCGGCCCTCGCTGCACCGGCGGTGGAGAAAGTCTGCGAAGTCCTGGTTGCGCAGCAGGAGGCGGGCAAGACGCCCCGTATCGATCTGGTGGTCATCAGTCACCAGGACGACGATCATTGGCGGCTTCTGGAATATCTCATCGCCGCAGTGCGCGAGCGCAGCATACCGCTGGAGGTCGGCCGGATCATCTATGCGGGGAGCGACTGGGGAAAGACCGCGCTCAGCGTCATAGATGATCTTGGAACGTTCACGGCTGATCCCGACAAAGACGTCAACTACTTTGACACAATGGTGTGTGATTACGAGACGGCCGACAGCCCGCCGACACAGGCGGATTCACTCGGCGACATCGTCATCCGCACCCTGATGGCCAATGCCCCGAGTTCATTTCCGAAAAAATCCAAGGAGCGCAAGAACGGTACGTCGGCCGTTATGGTCATCGACTATGCGGGCGAGCGGATCATCCTGCCTGGTGACGCGACCTACGAAACGCTGAATAAGATCAATGAATATCTGCTCACCTGGACGACCAGCCCGCTTCAGCCCGTCTCTCTGATGTCGGCGCCTCACCATGGCTCCCTCGCCACCATGACACGCAGCTCGGAGACATCCAACGACGCGGATCTCAGCGAGCTCATCCTCTTTACGGATCTGACGCGTCCAGACAGCGTCATTACCAGTGCCGGTTTTCAGAACAGCCACTTTCATCCTCATGCAATCATTCTCAAGAAATTGATCAAGTATGCCGGCTCGGGTTCTTTCTATGTCCACCCGGTCGTCTACTACGATCTGGTGAGCAAGACCTTCAAAGTGCAGAACGAGGTCATGGCGAATCTGTATACCACAGTGCTCGGCCTCGATACGCCGGTACCGGTGGCGGACTGGTATTACACATTCACCCCCACAGAACCGATGGTGACCAATGTCAAGACGTTCTATGGCGCCTCCAAGGCATTGATCAGCGTCCCCAACACCTCTCCGGATGTGTTCGGGCTGGAAATGGAACTCAGCGAGGATGATGGCGGCAAAGAAGACGACGTGACGGCCCTTGCGGTCACCTCTTTGCAGGCGCCCTCCGCCCCGATCCGCTTTCTTTCCCGGCCGGTCAGCCGCACCCATGTGCCGGCCCCGGTCAAGCGCACCACCGTCCTGGTCCGCTCCGGGCGTGACCGGGATAACGAAAGGGCCCCCGCATGCCCATAGAACTCGCCTATATGGACGGCATGTGGTGCGGCCAGGGCATGGCGCATCTGCTGCGCCTTTACACCAATCGCTACGCACAGCCCGACAAGGACGCGGCCGAGATGATGGCCCTGTTCGATTTCGGCAATTCCGGTGGCGGTCTCAGCCAGTCGAAAGCCGTTCTCGGCGTCACCCCTCCGGTCCGTACGATGATCGATGCACTTAAGCTGCAGATAGCACAGGGCAAGTCGCCGAAGCTGGATCTGGTGCTGTTCAGCCATCAGGACACCGACCATTGGACGCTGACGAAGGAATTCCTGGATCAGGTCGCGGCGAACAGTATTCCACTGGAGGTCGGTCGCATCCAGCTCGGCGGCACGAACTGGGGCTCGCAGGCCAAAGCAACCATCGGCCGTCTCGCAAAATTCCTTCCAGACGGCGAGGAACCCGTTTCCTACCTCACCAATGCCAGCGACTATGGCAATGCAAATGGAGAGGTCACGGAGACTATGGCACTCGGCCCGGTGTCGATCCGGACCATCGTGTCAAATGTGCCGAGTGCGACCAAATCCGAAGCGCTGATCAAGAACGGCAGTTCGGCCGTGGCGGTCATTCAGTACGGCCAGACGGCTTTCATCCTGCCGGGCGATGCCACCTACGAGACCCTGGATTTCGCCAACGGTCTTCTGCGGGCTTGGACAAAGTCGCCGCTGCCCAACATCTACATGATGTCGGCACCGCATCATGGTTCTCTCGACACCATGACGCGCAAGAATATCGGCGACAAGAGCGATCTCGCAGAGCTGAGGACATTCGTCGACCTGACGGTACCCTATTCGATATTTGCCAGCGCCGGCTATTACAGTCACCACAAGCATCCCTATCTGGCCATTCTGGTCGCCTTGTCCAAACATACAGGCTCCCATGAATATCCCGACCCTCATGACGTGGTCGTCTACGAAGCCGATACCGCGCGCTGGAGCCTGATCCCCAATGTCGAGCGGAACGTCTACACCACGGTGCTCGACCTCGACCCCGACGAACCGCTGAAATCGGCCGACTGGCTGTTCTGGCTCAATGACCTCGGCCATTTCGGCACCCAGGCGCGGTTCTTCGAAGGCGGTGCCCGGCAGATGATCGGCGTGCCGCAGACCGAGTCGACCGAGATGGTCCTGGAGGAGGACGGTAGCGGCGGCGGCGGCGGAGACGGTCTTTCCGCGTTTGCCACCGTCGCACCCGGTCCGCTGCGCGTCACCGATGTCCTGCCGGGCCTTGAGCGGGGCCATCTCGTCCGGTCTCGCCGGATCCTCGACGGCGGGCGCACCGCATCGATGGTCAGATCCCCGCAGCCGATCCCGCCACCTCGTCGGGTGAGGCCGCGCATCGCGGGTTGATCCGCCGTCACCCGCCGTCCACGCCTTCGTCGATCTGCACCGTCCCGCTGATGCCAGGAGATCCGCATCATGTCCGTCGCAACCCTCTATGACGCCTTCGTGCGTGCCGCGGCTCAGGGCAGGCTCGACGCGGCGATCCTGCCGTTGATGGGCAAGCTGGTGGCGGTTCTGGGGGTCGACGTCCTGCCGGTCACGGGCGGGCGGGCCGAACGCCTGCCTGCGACCGCACGGCTGACAGGCACATCCAGCTGGGCCAACGGTACCGGCTGGACGCTCGTACTCACCGGCACGGTCGATGATGCGGGCCGTGACCAGCTGGACCTGTCTCTTGAAGCGAGAACCAGCGACGGCTTCGTCGATCTGGCGACACTGGTCCCCGATCTGCCGTCATCCCGCGTACCGGTGCCGGGATCGAACGGCACCGTCATGCTCGGCACCTCGGTGCTGGCGGGTCTCGGGCCACAGCAGGCCACGGTCACGGCGACGGCAGTCGACGACGAGGCGGTCACAGCGCCGCGCCCCGGCCTTGCGGGCACGCTCGTCCTGACCGGCACCGCACTCGCCCCCTATGCCCAGGTCCTGGGCAGCACCCGGCTGGCGCTGTCCGGCGTGTTCGACCCGCGGGCAGATGCCGCCATTGCCGACAAGGTCGATCTTCAGGCGGAGGCACCAGATGCCGATACCGCCTGGGCGAAGATGAATGTCGAATCTCTCGACCTGGTGCTGACGACCAATTACGTCGACGTCTACAGCCTTGAAGAACCACAGGCGCTGATCTCGGCGGTGCTGCTGCGCCTGATCCTGCAGGTCAATACCGGCACCCGTCATGACGTGGCCGTCACCGTGCCGCTGCTTCAGGCGGAGACGCTCTGGGACATCGACGGCACCATCGATCCGCCGCTGACCCTGTCGGACGGTATCGTCGCGCTGCTGCAGCTGTTCCCGGGCACCACGCCCGACACCTTCTCGCTGCCCCCGGGTGTGGCCGCGCTCGATGCGTTCGGTCTGTCCGCGCTCCGGTTCGGAATCCCCAACACCGGCGGCACCTTCCCGATGCCGACGGGCATTTCCTTCACCGGCGCCACGATGGTCTCGACCACGGCCTGGGATGTGCCGATCCCCTTCATGCGCATCGATCAGGTCGGTGCGAGCTGGCTGGTGATGTGGGGCGGCGGCCGCCCCAACTGGACCGCGAGCCTGTTCGGAACCATGCGGTTCGGCTCCAAGACCGGTGACGGCAACGTGCCGCCGGGCGACGAGGTGACCGGCAGCAATGGCGAACCGGTCTATCTGGACGTGGTCGCCAGCCTGCCGAACCTGGCGGTCAACGCCGCGACCCGCGGTGCCATCGAAATCGACCTCGCCTCGGCGATGTCAGTGTTCTTCCCGGGCACGCAGCCCGATGTCGACGCATCGCTGATCGTCGACCGGATCACGATGAGCGCCAACCTGCCGACCCAGACCTATGGCGCCACGCTCACGGCCCATGGCACCTGGGAAATCCCGATCGGCAACGTCGCTTTCACGCTGGAAAACGTCACCTTCGAGGTATCGGTCTCCCAGGCGAAGATCTGGGGCGGCCTCTCGGGCATGATCGGCGTCAACGTCAACGGAGAACAGGCCACCATCCTCTCCGCCGGCGCCTATTATCCGGGCGACGGCAGCTGGAGTTTCCAGGGTGGTCTGGCCGTCGGCGAACTCAATCTCGGCGAGTTCGTCTACGCCTTCCTCGGCGAAACCCCGCCGGATTGGCTGCCCGACCTGCTGCTCACCCGGCTCTGGGCCGCCTATTCGACCGGCACCGGCAACCCCTATTCGGTCTCTGCCGCAGTGGCCCTGCGCTGGGACCCCGAAGTCCTGGGCGTGAAGCTGTCGCTGATTGCCGAGGCCGATATCCGCCGCCGCCCCAAGGCCGGCACCGGCCTGACCGCCATCAGCGACCGCCTCCGCCTCGACGCGCTCTCTCGTGCGCGGCCGCAGCTGCATGCGGTGGTCCTGCGCGACGCCGCGGTGGGCGATGCGCCCGAGATGATCTACGAAGGCAATGTCAAAGGCGCCTTCGAGATCAACAATCTGATCGTCACGCTGGGCTTCTCGTTCCTCGCCCAGGAACTCACCTGGCTGTTCCGGCTGGATCTCGACCGCTTCTCGCTGGAGGCCCGCACCTCGTGGACCGGCGAGGGGGCGAAGCGCCATCAGGTGCTGACGGTGGAGATGAAGGGCGTCACGCTGGGCGCGATGATCGAAAGCTTCGCGGCGCTGGCCAACCCCAATGCCAATTACCGGCTGTCGGCGCCCTGGACCTTCCTGAACGACATCAATCTGGGCAGTTTCACGCTGATCATCGATCCGACCGAACAGTCGGTGACGCTCAACTACGCCATCAACCTGACGCTCGGCTTCATCACCATCAAGACGGTCGGCATCCGCTACGATCGCAAGACCGGCGAGCCGCAGGTCAATATCGAGATCACCGGCAACTTCCTCGGCAAGGATTACGGCCGCGAGCCGGGCATGGCGCCGCTGGCCTGGGATGCCCTGAACGACAGCCCGCCGGCCGTGCCGGGCAAGGGCAATTCGCTGGTCGATCTGCGCTATCTGGGCTTCGGCCAGCATGTGACGCTCGACGGGCTGACCCGGCCGGATTCGCTCGCCGACGTCATCCGGCTGATGCGCGCCCAGCTCCGGCCGGTGGATGATCCGAACCGCAACCCGCTCGACCAGCCGAGCGGCAACAAGCTGCATTTCCAGGAATCCAGCCAGTGGCTGATCGGTCTGGACGTGACCCTGATGGGCACGGCGACCGTCAAGCTGGTGATGAACGACCCCATCCTCTATGGCGTGCTGATCGCGCTGCAGGGGCCCGAGGCCGGCACGCTGTCGGGCTTCAGCTTCGAGCTGCTCTACAAGAAGGTCACCGACGATATCGGCGTGTTCCATGCCCGGCTGCAGGTGCCGGACATGTTCCGCCAGCTGGATTTCGGCGCGGTGGCGATCACGCTCGGCATCATCACCGTCGACGTCTTCACCAACGGCAATTTCAAGGTCGATCTGGGCTTCCCGCACAAGCGGGATTTCTCGGTTTCCTTCGGCCTGCAATACGGCCCGTTCCTGGGCAAGGGCGGCATCTATTTCGGCCTGCTCGACGGCGCCACCTCCACCCGTGTGCCGGCGATCACCAACGGCACCTTCTCGCCCGTGCTGGAACTGGGGCTCGGGCTTGCGGTCGGCGTCGGCCGCGAGTTCAACAAGGGCCCCCTCAAGGCCGGGCTCTATCTCCAGGTCGAGGTGGTGTTCGAAGGCGTGCTCGCCTGGTTCCACCCCGACGACGCCGCCGGATCGAAGGCGATGTACTACTGGGCCCAGGGCACGGCGGCACTGGTCGGCAAGGTTTATGGCAAGGTCGATTTCAAGGTCATCGCGGTCGATGTCAGTTTCGAGGCCTATGCGGCGGCAACCCTGACGCTTGCCGCCTATCGGCCGACGGTGATCGCGATGAGCGTGGGCGTGCGGGTTCATGCCTCGATCAAGATCGTGTTCGTCAAATTCTCCTTCTCCTTCTCCACCAGCCTCGACGTCTCGTTCACCATCGGTTCGGCCTCGACCACGCCCTGGATCCTCTCGGCCGACCAGTCCGGGCGAAGCCTGGATCAGCGGAATTCCGCGGCTCTGGGCGGCGCAGCCCTGGGCCGCTATGCCGCGATCGGCGTGGTGCCGCTCGCCAATGCCTCGCGCGGCCAGGGCCAGCGGCTGCGCCGCCGGCCCGGCGACATGGCGCGCATGACCCGGATGCTGACCCGCGCCCGGCTGCGCAGCGAGGCGGCGCATGGCCTCACCCATCCGATCGCACGCCAGATGGCGGTGCTGGCCGAGACCACGGCCGCAGTGGCCGACCCCTGTGCCGAGGGCGTCTACCGGCTGAACTTCGCAGCCGATGCGAAGGTCTTCGCAAACCCACACACGCTGGATCTGCGCATGGTGCCGGGCTTCACCATCGCCGATATGGCGGTGGCCTGGCCCGGCGGCAGCACCCCGCCTGCGGCCGATCCGGCCCGGCGGATGGTGATGATGCTGGCGATCGACGGCCCGGTGCCGGTGGAGGCCGAAACGCTGGAGGCCCGCCGCAACGCCGCCTTCACCGCCACGGCGCGGGCAGAGGATCAGGCGGAAACGCCCTTCGCCCTGCTGGCAGAGGCGATGTTCCGCTGGGCGGTCTCGGCGCTGGGGCTGGATCCGGTCACCGCCACGCTCACCGCCGGCGATCTGGCCGAGCTGGCAGCACAGATGGATTGCCCGCAGACCTTTGCCGAGGGCTTCCGCTTCGACAATCTGAGCGGCTTCCTGGGCGGCAATGTCGATCTGCACCTCTCGGGCCCGCCGGCGGGGAATGATGATGACGGCGATACCCTGTCGGGTGTCGCCTTCCCGATGCCGCCGGTGCTGGGCTGGACCAGCCCTGATCTGCAACCGCCGGAAAATGACCGCAACTTCGCGGTGTATCAGCCGGTCGACAATGCCTATGCCGACCGGATCGCGGCCTATTTCCGCCAGCTCTCGCCGCAGCCGATCGGCGATGGCGGGACGCCGTCGAGCGGCATCCAGCCGGAGGAATCGCTCGCCTCGGTGGTGTTCCGCGAATACATGCTGCTGGTCACCAAATACATGGTCCAGGCGGCCGAAGGGCTGTTCGCCCGCTTCCCCGTCGAAATCGACGCCGACACCACGCTCGCCGGCCTTGCCGGCGGCTTCCCGACCGTGACGATGCCCTATGTGGTGCATCTGGGCGATACCGTCGCCCAGCTTGCCGCCACCTTCGGCTACGACACGGCCGAGATCGTGGCGCTCAACCCCGGTATCACCGAAGAACTGGCCGCCGCGGCGCCGGGCACGGTGCTGAACGTGACACTGGGTGTCACCCCTGAGGCGATCGCCGCCGCCAACCCCGAGCGTCTGCTGACCGCGGGCAAGACCATAGAGGCCGCCGCCCTGGAGACCCAGATCCTGACCGGCGAAACCCCGGCCGCGCTCTGCGCCCGGGTGGGGGCCGCGGTCGATGCCTGGCTGCAGACGGCCGCCGCCCTGGACGTGCCGGCGATCACCCGCGCCACGGCACCCCTCGCCCTGCCCCAGGGGGCCGGGGTGGCGCTTCAGGGCCTGACCATCACCCAGGCGGCTGCGCTCTATTACGTCCGGCTGAATGCCGGCACCCCCGCCGTCACCCTGCTGCCCGAAACCGGCTGGTATGCCGAAGCGATCACCAGCCTGAACGGCGAGACGATCGGCGCCGACGGCAGCCTGCCGGCGGTGGTGAAACTGCCCTCGGCCTATGACGTGCTGACCGCTCCGGTCGACTGGACCCGGCTGGCCGGCGACAGCCTGCCGCTGCTCGCGGCCGTCACCATGCTGTGGCAGAACCCCGATGCCGATCCGGCCTTCGCCAGCTGGGCCGACGCCGTCGCGGCGCTGAACCCCGGCTATGCCGGCGGCCCGGTGACCCTGCCCGCCACCGGCACGGCCGTGCTGCCCGATGAAAGCCTGCGCGCGCTCGCCGCCCGCCTGCTGATGGTGACGGATGCAACCTCAATCCCAGCCGAACCCTCTGTCAACTTCCGTATGGTTGTGGCCAACACCGATCTGCTGGCACCGCTGGCGCCGGTGGTGGTGACCGATTGCCGGCTGACGACCGGCAGCGACCAGACCCTGCGCGATTTCGCGACGCTCTACGATCTGGCGATCGAAACCGTGGGCATGGTCGCGGCCGATGTCCCGGGGCTGTTCGTCGTGGATGCAACCCTGCCGCTGATCGTGCCCGATCTGGCCGCCATCGGCCTGGACCGGCTGATGCCGGCGCTGACCGGCGATGCGCCGGTGCGCGATGTCGCGGGCCAGGTTTCGCGCTTCATGCTCCATGGCCAGCGCCTGCCCGCCCCGACCGGCAGCGACGAGCAGTTGAGCGGCCTTTACGACCTGATCGGCCAGCAGGTCACCGGCCCCGCCCCCGACACCGACCAGCCGCCCGAGACGGTGCGCCTGACCCTGACCGTCACCGAAACCGTCGAGGTGCCCTGGCTGACCCTGGTTGCGACCGAGATCGCGCCGCCCGCAGAGGGGCTTGCCGCCTATACCGCCCGCAACACCGGTCTTGCGGCCCGCAATCCGGCCGCCGCCGCCGGCCGCATCCGCCCGGGCATGATCCTGGAGGTGGACGACGTCCCCGAGCTGGTGATCCAGGTCACCGAGAAGATGCTCGAAGAGGGCTATCCGGCCGACACCCTGACACCGGTGCTGAGTTCGCCGCCGGCGCCGCTGCAGCTCTGGGAAGACGTGCCCGTGCGCCACGGCCTGTCGCAGATGGTGATCTGGCAGGTGGCCAGCCGGCCCGACCTGCCCAGCGTCGGCACGGCGGCAGAGGCACCCGCCGTGGGCATGCCATCCTTCTGGCCCTTCGGCAGCGACCTTGCCGCCATCGCGGCGGCGGGCGATGGCGGCGCATGGCAGCTTTACCGCACCGATCCGGAAAAGGGCCCCGATGCGCCGGCCCTGCCGATCAACCGCTTCGCCTGGGCCAGCCTGATCGACATCGGCATCAGCCGCATTCCCGGCCGGCCGCACACGGCCAGCGTCACCGGCGCCGATACCGCGGGGCGCCAGCTGCTGCTGGAACTCTGGCGCTATCTGGAATCCCATCCCGACGACGATGCCACGCTGTTCTTCGGCTTCCGCCTGTCGCCGGCCGCCGGCCTGCCGGGCGGGCTCGCCTCCACCGGTATCGATCGCACCGCCAGCTATATCGTGCGCACCAATCTTTCGACCGAAACCCGCTCGGGCAATCTCTCCGCCAACCGGCTGGCCCGGGCGGGCGACGACCTGCCGCCCTCCAGCCCGTATTTCGCCCCGGTCGCCGATGCCGAAATGTTCCTGAAACTGCTGTGGGAGGCGAGCGTGGTCGGCGGCGGCGGCTATTGGCTGGAGCTGACCGACAGCGACGGCCAGGGCTATGGCGACGAGATCTGGAGCCAGGAAGGCAGCGCCACCATCACCCTGGTCGCCGTGCTCGCCAGCCAGGCCGCGGCCGATCCGGACCGGCAGCTGCACGGTTTCAACACCGCGGCCCTGGTGGGCGACCCGATCGACACCGCCTCCACCGCCCTTTTCGTGGCGGCGCCCGATGATCGCGACCAGACCCGCCAGGCAACCGTCGCCCAGGGCAATGTCGGCTTCACCATGGGGCTGGTGAACCCGCCCGATACCGGCGACGACCCGGATCTGCGCGCCCGCCGGCTCTACAATCTGGCCGGCTATCAGCTGTCGGACACCGACGTCTTCGCCGCCAGCAATGCCGGCAGCCCGGTGGGCCCCAGGGTCGACGGCAGCGCGGCGGCGATGGCGCGGATGCGCATGGCGCCCGCGCCCGAAACCGACGCGGTCGACGAGAACGACCAGACCCTGTCGCAGGTGATCCCCATCTATCGTTATGCGAAGACGGCGACGGTGCCGGCCATTCCGGGCCTGCCGCCCCAGGCGGGCGACCCTTACGCCGGCATCTCGGCAAGCGGCCGCACGGCACCGCCGGTCGCGACCGTGGTGCTGGGCTTCCACGACGTCTACGGCAACGCCACCGCCGAAGGAGACGCATGATGAGCGCCGCAGTTTCGTTCGACGCCGCCTCCGGCACCGTGGACATGGTGGTCGGCTATACCGACCCGGTGATCGGCGTCACCTCCTGGCCGGTGACCAGCGTCGCCTGGGGGGTGACGTCGGCGGCGGACGGGCAGCCGGGCGCCCGGCTGCAGCTGCGCATCGCCATGCAGCCGGGCGGCCTCACCGCCGGCGGCACGGTGGCGGGCGATGACGCAACCGCGACCGCCGCCGATATCGGCGCGCGCTTCGGCGCGGTCTGGTACCAGATCATGCAGCCCGACGTGACCGCGGCACTCTCCACCTCGCTGGATCAGCCGGCGGGCGGCAGCCCCACGGCGCTGCCGGTGCCGATGGACGGGCTGCGCGCGCATGTCTCGGCCTGCTATGCCTTCTCCACCGCCGCCGCCCTGTTGGGCGCCAGCCTGGCCGACCCGTCGGTCACCCCGACGCTGGCCGATGTGGTGACGCGCTACGGGCTGGACTGGCAGGCGCTGGGGCTGGCGGCCGGGGATCGGCCGCTCGGCCGGCTGGTCGCCCTGCCCGAGACGGGGCTGGCGGTGCCGGACTACGCCGTCTTCACCGCCGGCAGCACGGTGGCGGAGCTGGTGCCGCAGGGGCTGGACCCGGCCACGGTGCTGGGCGATGCCGACAACATCGTGCTGCCGCTGCTGCCCGGCACCGAACTGGTGGTGCCGGCGGCGGAACATGCCCAGCCGGCAGATGGTCTGTCGGCCGGTGAGCTGGCCGAGGCCTTCAGCGTAACCCTCGCCAGCCTGACCACCGCCAACAAGGACCGCCCGGCCCTGCTCGCCCCCGGCTTCGTGTTCAGCGCCCAGGGCATCGAGGTCGAGGTGCCGGCGACGGGGGAGCCCGGCGCCGACGCCACCCTCGACGACATCGCCGGCACCTTCCGCGACAATGGCGTGCCCTATGATGCGGTGATGACGGTCGGCGCCAATGCCGAGGCCAGGGGCATGTTCCGTACGGGCGTGACGCTGACGGTGGACCGCAGGCTGATCGAGGACGGCTGGACGCTCGACGACAACGACACCGGCCAGACCGCCGCGACGCTGGCCGGGCTCAACACCGCCACCGTCGATCTCTTCCCCGCCGGGGCGCCGCTGTTCCTGACGACCAATGCGGTCACCGGCCTCGACAATGCGCCGCTCGGCGCCACCGCCCGCGCCTATGGCGTGGAGCCGGGCGACCTGCTGCGCCACAATGCCGGGCTGGCACCGCAGGCCCCGGCAAACGGCGCCGGCCTGCCCGTCCCTGGTCTGCCCATTCCCGGCCTTTCGGCCTGGCCCGAGGACGCCACCACCATCCGCATTCCCTGGCGGATCCTGGGTGGTACCACCATGTCGGCGATCGCGGCGCGTTTCGTGGCGCTCGGCACCGATGCGGAAGTGGCCCTTACCCAGGCGAACCGCGCCATGCCCGGCACTGTGGCCGGCGGGCGCACCATCACCGTCGACGGCCAGGCGCTGGCGACCCAGGCGGGGGACAGTTTCGATGCGGTGATCGCCCGCGCCGATCCGCCGGTGACGATCGACGCCTTCGCCGTCGCCATCGCCGATGATCCCGACGCGCTGGCCACCGGCGGGCTGCTGCTCTGCGGCCCGGCGCTGACGGGAGATGCGGCCCTCACCCCGGCCGATCTGGGCGCGCGCTACGGTCTGGACCCGACCCTGATCCTGTCGGCCAATGCCGCGACGCCGGGGGTGATCGTGCCCGGCCTCACGCTCCGCCCCTCGGCCGTCGCCGCCACCCCCACCATCACCACGGCGGCGGACGACAGCCTGAACGCCATCATCCGGCGCTTCGCCGCGGCGGGCATCGCGGTCACCATCGGCGATGTGGTGACCGGCAACCCCGATCAGGCCTGGATCGCGGCCGCGGCGAAGCTGCTGCTGCCGCCGGCCGATACCCGGCTGGAGGCCGCGTTCGGCACGGCCGGCTGGCAGTTTCCCGACGTCATCTTCCCGCTCAGGACCTGGATCACGCTGGCGCGCGATCCGCGGCTGGTCGATCCGGCCTTCATCCGCGATGGTGCCGATCCGGGGCCGGTGGTGCAGGTGGCAAGCCCGATCGCGGTGACCCGCAGCGCCACGCCCGACCGCGAGGAAGACGGCGCCGTCACCCTCGACGTCTTCGCAGCCGCGATGGAGGCCGCCATCCAGGGCCTCAAGATCGCCACCGGCAAGGTGCTCTCGGCCGAGCGCGACCCGGCACCGACCGATGTCTGGGCGGTATCCTTCGTCGATCCGGGCGGCATCACCAAGGTCGATCTGGCGCCGCCGCTGACGGTCGACTGGAACCCGTCCCCCCAGCCCTGGAGCTTCGGCCTCCGCCCGTTGTCCAACACGCTGGAGGCGGAAAGCGGCGTCACCATCAGCACCCTGGATCCCGCAACCGGGACTTGGGGAAAATCTCAAACCTACGACTTTCAGGGCATAGACCTGGAGGTCTGGGCCCGGTCGTGGCTGGCGGGGCTCGATCTGATCTGCACCGCCCCCTATGCCGCTCCGGCCTATCGGGTGAACCCGTCGGCCCTGCAGTCGATCCTGGCCGCCAAGAAGCTGACCGCCTGTGCGGTGGCCGACGGGCTGTCGGCGATCCTGGCCGATCAGGACACAGGCGCCGGCGCGATCGGCGGCGGTGCCTGGACGGCCGCGCGCGAGGTGCTCTATCAGCGCCTGTTGCGCACGCTGGGCGCCGGCTACGACACCACCGCCGTGCTGCAATTCGCAGCCGAGGTCACGGCCCCCGTATCGGCCGCGACCGCACGGCTGTCGGGCGCCGGCAAACTGGCCGAGGTACCGGTTGAAGGCGGCGGCAACGGCGAACCCGGCGAAGGCGATCCGAATGCCTGGAAGGTCTCGCAGCTGGGCAATGCCAAGCTGCCGCTGAAGGCCGCACCGGCGGATGCGAAGGCGCCGGTGTCGTTCACGCTGGACGTCTCGCAGCCGGCGCTGCACCGCTCGGTGCGGCTGAAGCCGGTCTATGCGGTCAACGAGATCGAATTCGGCATCACCCCGATCGACAGCGGTTACGACGCCTCGGACTGGCTGACCTTCGTTCTGCCGTTCCAGACCGCGGCCCCGCCGGCCTTCACCGCCGATCTGGGCACGCCCCAGGTGCCGGTGCCGCTGCGCGCCTATCCCGACCTGCCGGCCCTGATCTCGCAATCGGCCACCACGCCCGATGATCCGCAGAGCGTGGCCGAGGCGGTGCACTGGGCCTATGTCTTCACCTACACCCATCAGAGCGCGGATCAGGACCAGATCCGCATCGAGCTGGAATTCAACCGCCAGCCGGATCCGGCCCTGCGCGCGATGCTCGACGAGGATGAAAGCCTCTTCGCGCTGCTTGCGCAGTATGCATCGGCGTCGGATACGTTCTGGCAGATCCTGGCCGGGCTTCAGGCGCCGACCGCCGGGCCGGACGACACGGTGCTGGCCGCCACCCTCGACACCTATGCGACGCTGGCCGGCAAGGTGGCGACGCGCTGGTCGGCCTGGTGGGGGGTGGGCAGCTGCGACGAGACGGTCGCCGCCCGCAACCAGGCCCGCCCCGCCCATGAAGGGCTGGTGCCCGCGCATCGCACCACCAGAGGTCGCGCGGCCCTGCTCGGCCGGTCGATGGACGGGTCCGACGGGCCGGTGCACAGCTTCTTCCACTATCTCGCCACCCTGGGCATCACCATGATCGGCGATACCGATCCGGTGCCGGTCTACGGAACCCTCACCCTTCAGCAATTGACCGAGGACGTCGAGGCGGCCCCGTTCGACTGGCCCGGAATCGTGGTGATCCGCGATGACGGCGCCACCGCCGAACTCACCGGCCGCCCCCCTGAGGGCCGGATGCGGATCTATGATTTCCCGCTGGGCGAAGGGGCGCATCTGATGCCCGCCTTCTCGCGGCTCTCGTTCCGCTACACCATCGGCGGGCTGCACATCGCCGCCTTCCAGAATGCCACCGCCGGCGTTTCGGTGATCCGCAACGCCCGGCTGCTGGGTGCCGAGGGGCCCGAGACCAGCTCCGCCTTCGTCTACCGCACCCCGCAGCTGGGCTTCCCGGAACCGCTGGTGCCGCTGATCACCGTGCAGGACCGGATCGATATCGGCCCCTGGACCACCGACCCCGCCACCAACCCGCTGACGGCGGTGTTCAACGAAATGTTCGACGGCCAGCCCGATGGCCAGCAGATCGCAGTGTCGATCCGCTATGGCTATACGCTGGTGCAGGCCGGCGCCGATTCGATCGAAACCCTGCTGCCGGTGCTGCTGCACCCGCGCTACGACTATACCAACAGCACGGTGTCGGGGATCATCCAGGCCGTCGGCCAGTGGCAGCAGGCGACGCAGCCGGTCACCACCGGCGCGGTCTGGGGCTTCTCGATCAGCCTCTATTCCACCACCGACCCGGATCTGGACCGGCCGCTGCTGGAACTGCAGAAGCTGGTTTCGGCGATCGGGTAGGGGCGTGACCAAAACAACACCCCCCACCCGAGGATCGCTTCATCGTCGAACATGACTACACGCCAGAACCTCATCGTCCGGCGTGCCGATCTCAATACCGTCATCGCGGTGCGGAAATCGGGTCTCAAGCGTGAGAGATACCCGGCCGGCATCTGAAGACACCCCTTTGATCACCAGTGATTTGAGGAGAAATAACGCGATGACGTCCGATGCAACGGCAATCGATCCGGCTCTCATTGCAGAGGTGGAGAGCTTTCAGCATCGACTGTTGATTCGCGCTGGATTCGATCCCGAAACATTTGCTCAGCGCTCGGACGCTGACGAAGTCACCTTGCCAATCCGGATCGCTTCACGTGGTTTGCGACTGATCTTCCGGATCACTGGGCATCGCGATCGTGCAGAGGAGATCGGTTCCTTCATCGAGTACGCGCGCGAACGGTCGCGCGAGGCGCCGCTGCTGCGTAAGCTGACAGCGGAACGAACCGCTCGCGACCCCGCACCCGTCTCGCGCTACCAGCGTCGCGACGACCATAGCTTCCTGCTCGAGATACGCTCTCTCATACGTGCTGCGCTTGATAAATTGCCCGCAGGTGATCCACTTCGCGACATGATCCAGACGATCGACAGGACCCTGCTCGCCACCGCCCCGCTCGGGAGATGCGACGCCTGGATCAGGGCGAGTGCAGACCGCCGTAGTTTCGCGATCACGATCGACGATGAAATCGTGCGGCTCGCGTCGCAGATGGGATTTCTATTTGCAGAGATCATCGGCGAGCACCGCAACACGATGATCCTCGACTCGCACCGCGCCGAGGAATTGCTGACCAAGGCGGATGGTCCGATCACTCAATTCGGCAAGATCGTCCGCGGCTTCATCATTGATGGCTCAAGCCTAATGGCGATCCCGCCTGCCCGGCCAAGCCGGTTCTCGCGCGACGTGATGGCGACCTTTGTCCAATTGGCGGCCATCTTCATCCTTGCGCATGAATACTCTCATGCGCACCTTGGTCATTTCGACGATCACGGTCAATTTCTTCGAATGATGGAAGAATGCGAGGACGATGATGAAGAGGCAGCCAGATATCAAAAAGCGCGAACCGATTCAATCGAAGCCGAGGCGGATGCAAATGCGCGTGCGGTGGTCCTTTGCGTTTGCCGCTTCTGGAACTATGATCCGAGTCTCATGGGGCCGGCCGCGGTCTCGATCCTGTCGGTCTATGATGCGGTATATCGCTCGATCGCGGCCAGCGCCGGGTTTGATGAGTCCCGTGCCGATGCAATCGTGAGCAGGCTGTTTGATCATCCGTCACCCTCCGAGCGGCTGCGCCGACTGATCAATCCCTCTGCACCGTCGGACGTCTGGGCACATTATGTGGCCAAGGGTCTGGCACAGCATCGATTCGAGGTGCGGCCCGATCGGATCCACCGGCGGTGGTCCGGTCTTCTGACGGCACTATCCCGCGTCGCTACGTCATAGACGAAAGGACGGGCCCTTCAGCCCGTCCCTCTTGAACAGCAGTCGACGCAAGATCACGGTTCCCGCAAGGTATCGATCAGGTGATCTCCCGCCTGCCAGCCGCCGAACTGATCCAGCGCATCAGTCCAGAACAGCCGCTGCAGCCAGCGATACGGAGCGCCATCGCGGGTGAAGGTCGCGGCATAGCCGCAGCGACCGTGCAGCATGCAGCGATTGTCGATGAGGATGAGCCGGCCAGGGTCGATCACCACACCGACCGCGACCGTCTGCAGCGCCCGGATGAAAGCCTGCAGCGCCACCGCGGCACGGTCGTCGTCAGCCCGAATCATATCGCCATAGGTGGCGATGATGAGGGCAATGCGGTCCCCGGGGCCCGGGACGACAACCGCAGTGCGCCGTTCGGCCGGCATGTCCGTTCGCCGCCAACGCTCGGGCCGACGGATCCAGAAGCGCTCTTCGAACAGGATCGCCCGGTCCTCCTCGCTCAGCATATCGAGCGCGATCCGCCCATCGGCCACATAAGTTGCGGGCGACCCGCCAGGCTCGCGGCATACACCGATCAGAGCGAGCCCTGCCGGCGAACGGTCCCGCCGGAAGGTCCGGCCAAAGGCGTTCTCGATATGCGGATTCAAGTGGACCGCCCCCAGACCCGTCAGCGTCTTCGTACGGCCAAGCTTGGCCGCGACGTTGCTGACCAGGCTGCGGCCCTCCTGGACGATCGCATAGGGCACGCCGCACTGGGCGACAAAGCCGGTGAGAACAGCCTCGCTGATACCGGTCGGCTTCGCACGGATCGGCGCTTCCGGGTCGATCGGCCCCGAGAGAACATTCGCATCGACTGGCACATTGTCGATAACCAGTGCGCCGAGATGGGGAAGATCGGCCAGCATGCGGCGCTGGCCGTCCTCCAAAACCGCGGAAACTGCTGCGCCGGTGCGCGCGATATAAGGTGCGAAGGGGCCGTTGAGAGGGTACGTCTCTGCAGCGATCCGGGCACTCAGCTCGTTGCGCTGCGCGTCCGCCAGCATTATCGTCGGGAGTGGAAAGGTATTCATCATCTGGTGCCTCCTTCTATTCGAGCACCAGCAATCATTGATCTCAGGTGGTCCGGAAGGGCGGGGACCAAAAGGCGGGCAAAGTTCGCCTGGGGGACTCGGGAAGGAGTTTGATGGCTCTGGTTTCTTGCACGGCCTTACCATTAAAATTGCATCATTTTTTTGAGTTCGCCGGTCAGGCGATCGGCGGGCCATTCCCCATCAAAGACAAGGCAGCGATCGCCCGTCACCTCAACATCCCGCGCGCACGCGTCACCGAATGGACCCAGGCCGACGACGACAAGAACCGGCCTGTCAACAGCGTCCAGAACGCACATGTCGAGGAGTTGGCGCGGCTTTATGCTTTACTTGCGCCCGGCCCGATTCTTGCTGAGGAGGCGTATCGCTACTGGCGCTATGTTTCAGCGGAGGTGTTTCGGGACGGGCTGTTTCCGCGTCCGGACTGGCGCAACTTGTGTCCCCTGCTCAAGAGCCGTGAGCCAAAGGTCAAGATCACATTGAACCCGGCGCAGGATGCGCTCGGCATGATGGACGAGATGGTCGAGCCGGTGCCCGGAACACACTGTCTCAAGCTCGGCCAGCACTTTTCAGTTTACGTGGAGCGCATCCGGGGTAAGTCGATGTACCTGCTGGTAGACGCTCCCGAAGGCCTGTTCCTCCATGTTCCAGGAGCCACCTTCGACGGAATATTTCGACAGAATCCGCAGAGATTACCCCCTGAACGGCGGTGGCGGTTCACGACCAACGGCCCCCACCGCATCATTGTGATCGAACTCAGCGCCGACGCGCCGCCCTTTGTCCGCCACCTGTCCACCAGGGGGGCGCTCAGCGAGCGCGAGATCGATACAATGGTCTCGGCGCTGGAGGATCCTGGTCGAGTGCCAGTCTGGAACTGGGGCGCATGCGCCATCCATGTCGGCGACATGAGCGCGGACCAAGAGTGACGACTGAGAATGACCCGTCCGGCGATCGGCTGACCACTTACTCCTTTGATGCGGCACGCATGCTGGCCCCGGATGGCCGTTCACCGCCAGGGGGCAGCGCCCCGCACGGGCGGACGATGGGCCAGGCAGGTGGCCACGACCAGCATCTGAAACAGCTGGACCGGCAGGCTGCCGCCGGTCTGCCAGGCGAAGCCGCCGGGCAGAAGAGCGCAGATCAGGATGGCGATCGGGAAGCTGCCATGCAGCCGCACCAGCGGCAGCCGGCCCGCCACCACCTGGCGGTGGCTGCGCAGGGCCGGCGGCATGCTGCGGCTGCCGAACAGGGCCCCGTTGAGGGCGGTGGAAAAACCGCCCGCGACGCCGATCCAGAGCGCCACCGCGGCCAGCTTCCACCACAGGCCGTCGCCCGCCGCCACACTACCGGCG
The DNA here is from genome assembly GCF_041468085.1 of Tistrella mobilis. Lineage (NCBI taxonomy): Bacteria > Pseudomonadati > Pseudomonadota > Alphaproteobacteria > Geminicoccales > Geminicoccaceae > Tistrella > Tistrella mobilis. The sequence continues at coordinate 397,758 of NZ_CP121015.1, forward strand.
GCCGAGGCCAGCTCCAGTGCGGCGGCGGCCAGGCAGATCGCGGCCAGCCAGACCGTCAGGCGCCGGGTGATGTCCCGGTCGAGACGGGCCGGCAGGGCGGAATCGGCGGGAAGATCGGCAGAAGCGTGGTGCTGGGCCATCGGCGCGCGTCCCCGGCTGATCGGAAGTCTTGCCCGAGGAGGATAATCCCGGCGGGTCCATGTCACCACAGGTTTTCAGTGTGGGGCGGCCGGCCAAAGGATCCGGCCCGTCCGAACGCACACCGCCGCCGCAACCCTTGAATGTGGGGCGGCGGCGGCGCGTCGTCTTTTAGATGCAGGTCGGGGTCGTGCCCTACCAGGCACGTGCCCCGCCGCTCTGGGCCTGGGAAACCGTGCCTGCGATGTCGCCGGCGCGGAGATAGTCTTCCAACCGTTCCAGCCGGGCGGTCCAGTCGCGTTCTGCGGCCTGCATCAGATGCAGGCGGGCCTTTTCCTCGAAACCCGACCAGCCGACATGGTCCAGCTGAAGGCGGGTGTCGCCGTCGGGGGTCGGCGTCAGGCGGAGATTGACCCGCGTCTCGGCGGGCCAGGCGGCATCCGCCCAGGCCAGCTCAAGTGCGGAAGGCGGCGACCAGCGGAGCACGCGGCCGCGCACCTGGCGCGACTGCTCCCGCCCGTCGCCCCGGACGAGCAGCGTGCCCCCGGCGCGGGGGGTGAGGGAGACATGCCTCCCCCACCACGCCTGAACATGCTGCACGCCGGTCAGGGCCTCCCACACGGTCTGCCGGTCCGCGGCCAGATCGACCTTCAGGCGGATGATCCTGTCGGTAGCATTCATGATGCGTCTCCGGGAGAGCGTGGGATAAGTCATCAGTCATCAGGCGGGCGCCGGGTCACTTCTTCAGGGCGTCGCGGACCTCATCCTTGGCCTTGCCGTATTCCTTCTGCACCTTGCCGGCGGTCTTCTCGGTGCGGCCTTCGGCTTCGGTGGCGCGGTCGCCGGTCGTGCGGCCCGCGACTTCCTTGATCTTGCCGGTGACCTGGCGGGTGGTGCCTTCAACGCGATCCTTGTCCATCTTCGGTCTCCATTGCAGTCGATGCGGCGGAGGCTCGTATCCGCCGTCCTGGTCCAGACATCGGTATGGAGAGGAGATTGAACAAGCGGATGGCAGAGGAAGCCACGAAGCGCTCCCCATCAGGTCACAGCCCGCCGCAGATAAGGACACAGGATCCGGTTTCGGTCACGGATCGGTGCCGACCCTATCGGTTCCGGCTGGGGCGGATCACCGCCCGGCAAGGACTTTCAGCGCCGCCGCCGCTGCCGCGGTGCGGTTCTCGACGCCCAGTTTGGCGAAGATGCGCTCGACATGTTTGTCGACGGTGCGCGGCCCCAGTTCCAGGATTTCGGCGATCATCCGGTTGGGCTTGCCGTTGGCGACCCAGAGCAGCACCTCGGCTTCGCGCGCCGTCAGGCCGAAGGCATCCCGCAGGAGATCCTCGTCCCGGACCTCCCGGCCTTCGGTGAGGCGCAGCAGAATCTCGTCCGGCCCCAGCCGGCCGATCAGCGCCAGGCAGAGCGGCAGCCCCACCTCCACGGCCAGGGTCAGCGGCCCCGCCTCGGCAGCCCCCGGCACCGCAAGCCAGGCCGTCACCTCACCGCCCAGCCGGAAGCCCGCCGGCAGGCTCCCACCAGGCTGGCCCCCACCCGGCAGCCCCGCCCCGCCCCCGCTGCAGCGCGAGGGGAAGGCCGCCGCCAGCCGGGCCTCGGCCTGGGGCGTCGACCAGAGCAGACGGCCGGCCCCATCCACCGCCAGCAGATGGCGGCCGGTGGCATCCAGGGCGGCCCGCGCACTCTGCGCCAGCCGGGCATTGGCCAGATGGGTGCGGATGCGCGCGATCAGCTCGTCGGGCACGATCGGCTTCGGCACGTAATCCACCCCGCCTGCGGCGAAACCCCGCACCACATGCTCGGTCTCGGCCAGCCCGGTCATGAAGATCACCGGCACATGGGCGATATGGGGCCGGGTCTTCAGCCGGCGGCAGGTTTCGAACCCGTCCATGCCGGGCATCACCGCATCCATCAGCACGATGTCGGGCGTCACCCGCTCCACCAGATCGAGCGCGCGGGCGCCCTCTGCCGCGACCAGCACGGTCAACCCCGCCGCCTCGATCGCATCGGTCAGCAGGGCGAGCGTCTCCGCCCGGTCGTCCACCACCAGCACGATATCGCGCGGCCTGGTCATCATCATCCCCCGCTCTCCCGTTGGCTTTCCGCACGGCCGGTCTCTTGATCCCAGCCGTCGAGCACCGCATCGAACCCCGCCAGTTCGAACCGCTGCAGCATGGCGATCAGCCGCCCGGCCGTCGCTGCGTGTTCAGGCATATCCGCCGCCGCACTCTCCAGCCTCTGGATCAGGCCGCGGACATAGCCGATGCCGGCCAGCCGCCGCAGATCCTGAACCAGCGCCGCCGGCAGCGGCGCCAGGGGTGCGGATACCGCGGGGGCGGCCGTCTCCACCACCGCCCCCGCCTCGACCTCGGGCGCCGCATGCAGCCAGCGCAACCCCAGCAGCCGGCCCACCGTCTCCACCAGCCGGTCCAGATCCACCGGCTTCGGCACGAAGGCGTCATGGGGCGGCGGCTGGCCATCCGTCGCAACGCCGACGCGACGATCCAGCCGCGCCCGATCGATCAGCGCCCGGTCGATCTGGGCATCGGCAGAGACCATGACGATGGCGGTGTGGTCCAACCCCGCCCGGCGCATCTCCCGCGCGGCCGTCCAGCCATCCATATCGGGCATCGAGACGTCGAGCAGCACGAGATCGGGCCGGAAGCGTTCGGCCAGCGCCAGCGCGGTTTCCCCATCGGCCGCGAACAGCAGGGTGAAATCGAGCGGCGCCAGAACATCGGCGATCATGGCGCGGTGCGACGGATCGTCGTCGGCCACCAGCACCATCCGCCGCCGGCCGGCATAGCCGGTCACGTCGCGGGCGGGCCTGGGCGGCGCTGCCGGCTCGCCCGTGTCGTGCACCCCGGCATCGGACAGGAACAGCCGGATGCGGAAGCGGCTGCCCTGGCCGGGGGTGCTGGTGACGGAAATCTCGCCGCCCAGAATCTCGGTCAGCAGCTTCGCGATGGTCAGGCCCAGCCCGGTGCCGGGCAGTTCCCGCGCCCGGACCGAACCGCCGCGCTCGAAGGGCTCGAAGATTTTCGCAAGATCGGCCGGCGCGATGCCGATGCCGGTGTCGATCACCTCGAATTCCGCGACCTGGCTGCGGCGGCGGACCCGGAAGGTCACCTGGCCGCGATCGGTGAACTTCACCGCATTGGACAGAAGATTGATCAGGATCTGGCGCAGCCGCTTCTCGTCGGTCCAGACCTCGACCGGGGCGCCTTTGGCCTGGATGGTGGCGATGTCGGGGGCGGCGTCGTAGACGAAGCCGATGCCCTTCTCGGCGGCGGCGAGCGAAAACATGCCCACCAGCTGGTCCAGGAAATCGCCCAGGCGGATGCGCTCCCGCGCCAGCGTCACATGCCCTGCCTCGATCCGCGAGATGTCGAGCAGCCCGTCGATCAGCCCGGCCAGATGCTCGGCGCTGCGCCGCACCACACGCACGGCATCCCGCCGGGCCGGGGGCATGCCGGCATCGCGTTCCAGGATCTGGGCATAGCCGAAAATGGCGTTCAAAGGCGCCCGCAATTCATGGCTGATGCCCACCACATAGCGGGTCTTGGCGAGGTTCGCGGCCTCTGCCGCCTCCTTGGCGCGCTGAAGCTCGGCATCGGTCGCCTTGTGGGCCTCGATCTCTTCCAGCAGCAGCCGGGTCTGGCGGTTGCTTTCGGCCTGGGCGACCCGGCGGCTTTCGCGCGCCAGCACGAACAGCCAGGCGGCGACGGCGGCAATGATCGCCATCGCCGCAAAGGCCTTCCACAGCGTGGCCCCCGACCCCGGCCCCGGGGCGCCGGCATCCAGATGCGCCTGCACCCCCACCAGCGCCAGGGCTGCGCCGATCACGCCCAGGGACACGGTCAGGATGGTGAGATAGAGGCCCAGAGGATGCAGCGTGCGGCTGCGCGCCGCCGCCGGCATCACCCGGCGCAGCAGGCCGGCGAACTGGTCGGTCAGCCGGGCATCGGTTTTGCAGACATCGTGACAGCGGGCATCGAGCGAGCAGCACAGCGAGCAGATCCGCCCGCCATAGGCCGGGCAATGCGCCATGTCTTCGGGCTCGAAACTGTATTCGCAGATCACGCAGGGCTCGGGTGCCGCCCCGCCCCCATCTGCCCCCTCTCCGCCCATTTCTTCCATCACCGGCGCCGGCTGGCGCGCCAGATAGAAGCGGTGGCCGCCGGCCGCCGCGATGGCGGGGGCGGCGATCATCGGCACGCCCAGCGCGATGAAGGCCGCGAAGGGCTGGATGCCGCCGCCGAAGGCACCGAAATGGCAGAGCATCGCCGCCCCCGCCGCCAGCCCCATGGCGCCGAGACCCACCGGATTGACGTCGTAGAGATGCGCCCGGCGGAATTCGATGCGCTGCGGCGCCAGGCCCAGGGGCCGGTTGATCACCAGATCGGCGGTGATCGCCCCCACCCAGGCGATGGCGACGATCGAATACAACCCCAGGATGTGCTCCAACCCTTCATAGATGCCGAAGGACATCAGCAGCACGGCGATGGCGACGTTGAAGATCAGCCAGACCACCCGGCCCGGATGGCTGTGGGTCAGGCGCGAGAAGAAATTCGACCAGGCGATGGAGCCGGCATAGGCGTTGGTGACGTTGATCTTCACCTGGGCGAGCAGCACGAACACCCCGGTCAGCCCCAGCGCCAGCGCCGCCTGATCGGTGCCCACCATCTGGCCGAAGGCGACCAGATACATCCGGGTCGGCTCGTCGGCATGGGCGACCGGAACCCCCGCCTCCAGCGCCAGCACCGCCAGCAGCGACCCGCCCAGCAGCTTCAGCGCGCCGGGGATGATCCAGCCCGGCCCGGCCGCGGTCATCGCCGCCCACCAGCGCAGATCCCGCCGGCCCCGGCGGCGGGGCAGGAAGCGCAGGAAATCCACCTGCTCGCCGATCTGGCCCACCAGGGCGAACAGCACGCCCGATGCCGCCCCGAAGGCCATCAGATCGAAACCGCCCGCCGGGGCGCCGCCGCCACCCGACAGCCCGGCGCCGCCACCGGTCTGGCTGCCCGCAAAGCCCTGCCAGCGGGTGAAGATGTCGGGATCGGCCAGGGCCAGCGCGATGAAGGGCAGCAGCTGGAGCACGATCCAGACCGGCTGGGTCAGGTTCTGCACCCGGTTGATCAGGGTGATGCCGTGGGTGACGATCGGGATGATCGCCAGCGACGAGGCGATGGTGCCGATCCAGAACGGCACCCCGAACAGATCCTTCAGCGCCATGGCCAGAATGGCGGCTTCGATCGCGAAGAAGATGAAGGTGAAACTGGCATAGATCAGCGAGGTGATGGTCGAGCCGATATAGCCGAAGCCGGCGCCGCGGGTGAGCAGATCGATATCCACCCCCCATCGGGCGGCGGAGGCGGCGATGGGCAGGCCGGTCAGGAAGATCAGCGCCGAGACGGTCAGGATCGCCGCCACCGCATTGTCGAACCCGTAGGCGAGCGTGATCGCGCCGCCGATCGCCTCCAGCGCCAGGAACGAGATCGACCCCAGCGCCGTGTTCGCCACCCGCCAGGGCGACCAGCGCCGCGCGCTCTTGGCGGTGAAGCGCAACGCATAATCTTCCAGCGTCTGGTTCGCGACCCACTGATTGTACTGCCGTCGGACGCGGACGATGCGCTGCGGGGCCGCCAGATCCGGCCGCTTCCCGGGCAGAGTGCCGCTGCCGGTGCCGGAAGCCGGCCCGCCACCACCCGCCACCTCGTGCACACCGCTGTTCACCCGTCCGGCATCTGCCATACGCCCGCCTGCCGCCTCCCCGCGGTCCAACGCCCGTGAACCTTCAGCCTAGCGGCGCCGGGGGCCGGCTCCCATACGTTATTTTGCGTATGCGGCAGCGGCCATACTGCTCCGCAGCATGGGCGTCGTCCGGAACCTTGTGACCGGCCCGGCAGTTCTTCGGCCAGGCGGACGCCCAACCGGGCGCCCGAAGCGACATGACGCGGAGGCCCGCATGAACGAGCCCACCCCCGCCCAGGAACGCGCACGCCACCAGGGCCAGGGCATCACCCCCGGCCCCCATCCGGGCGCCGACGCCCACGGCACCCCCGGCCCCGACGCCCCGGTCAACCCATCGGGCCACCCCCCGGTCGAAGACCGCACCGACGCCCGCCAGGCCCGCACCACCGGCCGCATGCGCCATGTGCTGTGGATCAGCCTGTCGCTGGCGGTGCTGGCGATGGTCATCGTTTATCTGCTGATGTTCTGAGGGGGCGACAGCAGGCTCCGCCACATCGCCGCACCCCCCGATCCCCGCCCCACCCCGCCCGCGCCTTGCGTTATGATGGCGTTGCCCGATGGTGCGGCGAGGGGATGGATGTCCGATGCACACCGAAGACCAGAGCGCTGCGATCGCCTGCGTGAAAGAGCATCTGGCGGCAGGCGACGGCGTGCCGCCGCGGCTGGTGGAGACCCATATCTCGCTGGTCTTCATCGGCCGCACCCGCGTGCTGAAGCTGAAGAAGGCGGTGCGGTTTCCCTATCTGGATTTCGGCACCGCGGCGCTGCGCGCGGCCGCCTGCGGGCGCGAGGTGGCGTTGAACCGGCGCACCGCGCCCGGGATCTATCTGGGGGTCCGGCGGCTGACCGCCAGCCCCGACGGCCGGGTGGTGATGGAGGGTGCAGGGCCGCTGGTCGATGCCGTCGTCGAGATGGTCCGGTTCGACGAGGACGGGCTGCTGGACCGGCTGGCGGCGCGTGACGGCTCGGGAGAAGGCGACGGGCTGAACCGCGGCCTGATCGAGGCGCTGGGCCAGGCGGTGTATGATTTCCATGCCGCCGCCCGGGTGATCGGGCCCGAGGGCGGCGCCGATCGGGTGCGGCGGGTGCTGGAGATCAACCGCCAGGGGCTGGAGGCGGGCCGTGCCGCCGGGCTGCTGGATGGCGGGGTCGTGCGCGCCGTGATCGGGGCGAGCGAGGCCGCCTTCACCGCCCATGCCGCCCTGCTGGAGACGCGCGGGCGGATCGGGCGGGTGCGCCACGGCCATGGCGATCTGCATCTGCGCAACATCGTGCTGATCGACGGCCGCCCCACCGCCTTCGACTGCATCGAATTCGACGACGATCTGGCGATCACCGACGTGCTCTATGATCTGGCCTTTCTGATCATGGATCTGCTGCACCGCAACCGTCCGGCCGCCGCCGCCGCGGTATTCAACCGCTATCTGGATGCCGGCCCCCAAGACGATGCCGGCGCCGCCCATGACCGGGGCCCGGGGCTGGCGCTGATGCCGCTGTTCCTGGCCATGCGCGCGGTGGTGCGCGCCCATGTGGGGGCCGCCGCCGCGATGGATGCGAGCGGCGCGGATCGCGACCGGATCGCGGCCGAGGCCGGGGCCTATCTGGATCTGGCCCGCCGGCTGCTGGCCCCCGCCCCGCCCCGGCTGGTGGCCGTGGGCGGGTTCAGCGGCAGCGGCAAATCGACCATCGCCGCAGCCCTTGCGGCCGATCTGGGCGCCGCACCGGGCGCCCGGGTCATCGCCAGCGACCGGCTGCGCAAGCGCGCCTTCGGCCAGGCCGCCACCACCCGCCTGCCGGCCGAGGCCTACACGCCCCAGGTGTCCGAACGGGTCTATGCCGGGATGGCGGCAGAGGCCGAAGCGGCGCTGGCCGCCGGCCATTCGGTGATCGCCGATGCCGTCTTCGACCGCGCCGACACCCGCGCGCGCATCCGCGCCGTGGCCGAGGCGGCCGGCCTGCCCTTCGACGGGTTGTGGCTGGAGGCAGCCGAGGCCGTGCTGGTGGCACGCGTCACCGCCCGCCGCGGCGACCCGTCGGATGCCGATGCCGATGTCGTCCGCGCCCAGCTGGCCCGGGCGGCCGGCCGCGGCGCCCCTGCGGATTGGCACCACCTGGCCGCGGATGGCGCACCCGACGACCGGGCGGCACGGGCGCGGGCCATGCTGGGGCTGGCCGCCGATCCCCTCTCAGGCCCCGCCGTTACCTCTGCCACTGCGCCAGAATGACCAGCGCGCCGGCGAAGACCAGCCCCGCCCCGGCCCAGTCGGCCGTGCTCAACCGCACGCCGTCGACCAGCCGCAGCCAGACCAGGGCGGTTGCGACATAGATCCCGCCATAGGCCGCAAAGACCCGGCCGCTCGCGGCCGGATGCAGGGTCAGCAGCCACACGAACAGCGCCAGCGCCGCCGCGCCGGGCAGCAGGATCCAGAATCCGGCGGCGCCACGCAACCACAGCGCGGGCAGCACACAGCCGACGATTTCCGCCAGAGCCGTCACCACGAACAGCCCGACCGTCTTCAGCACCGGGTCCGCCTCGCATCATTTTTCATGACGTGCCACTTGCTTTTTCTTTACCATCACCATGTCATTCTTTCGCAAGAAGGAGGGATCCGTCCATGCTGCACCGCGCAGCCGGCGACACCCGCCGCAGGACAGGTGGTTCCCCATGTCTGACGATCGTCTGCCGCAGGTCGACATCCCCCGGACGCCGGGGCGACGCTGGACGTTACGAAGCACGATGGCCGCGGCCAGCCTGCTGGTGGTGGCCATCTGCACCGCCATCGGCATCACCGGCACCCGCCTCGCCGATGCATTCGACCGCGTGGCGGATACCCGTGCGGTCATCGCCGCCGCCGACGGGCTGCTCGCCGCCCTCACCGATGCCGAAACCGGCCAGCGCGGCTTCCTGCTGACCGGGGACGAAACCTATCTCGGCCCCTATTACAGCGCTCGGCCGCTGATCGAGGCGCGCATCGCGGATCTGGACCGGCTGACCGGCGATTCGGCCGCCCAATACGATATTCTTGAAGAGTTGTCGCCGCTGGTTGAGCACAAGCTCGCAGAGCTGGAAGAGACCATCATCATCCGCCGGATCGGCGGCCTGCCCGCCGCGATCGACATCGTCCGGGCCGGTCACGGCATTCAGACCATGGACGGCATCCGCGGTGGCCTGAACCGCCTGCTCGCCGCCGAGCAGCAGCAGCTCGACAACCATACCAATGATGTGTTCACCAATTTCCGCATCGCCATGATCCTGGGCGGCAGCGCCGCGATCGGGCTGGTCGTCCTGACCTTCGCCTATATCCGCATACAGGATCGGGCCCATCGCCAGCAGATCGCCCTGACCCGCGTGCTGGAGACCGCGAAGGTCGAGCTGGAACGACGGGTCGAAGAGCGCACAGAAGAGCTTGCGCAGGCCAATCTGATCATGTCGCGCTTCCTTGCTAATGTCAGCCACGAGCTGCGCACGCCGCTGAATGCGATCATCGGCTATGCCGATGCCATTTCCAGCCGGATGCTCGGCCCGCTTGGCAATGACCGCTACGCCGAGTTTGCCGGCAACATCATCTTCAGCGGCCGGCATCTGCTCGACATGATCAACCAGATCCTCGACTTTTCGAAAGTCGAGGCGGGCGGGCTGGAACTGGAGCTGGAAGCCCTGGATCCGGTAGAGCTGGCCGAGGGCTGCATCGACATGCTCCGCCCGATGGCGGACCAGAACCAGGTTGAACTGATCCTCGATCCAGGCGACGCGCCGCGCCGGATCGTCGCCGACCCGGTGCGCCTGCGCCAGATCCTGGTCAATCTTCTGTCCAACGCGGTGAAATTCACCCCTGAAGGCCGGACGGTGCGGCTGGAACTGGCCGCGGTGCCGGTCGATGCCGCCACACCCTGGCTGATCCGGATCCGGGTCTGCGATCAGGGCATCGGCATGACGCCCGACCAGATCCAGGTGGCCCTCACCCCCTTCGGCCAGGTCGACAACAGCATGGCCCGCCGTCATGCCGGCACCGGGCTCGGCCTGCCGCTGGCCCGCCATATGATTGAGCTGCATAACGGCCGCTTCGCGATCGAGAGCGAACCCGGCGTCGGCACCACGGTCGAGATCGCCCTCTGATCCGCAGAGCGGACCGCAGGCCGCCGCCTCTTGTCCAGCCGCCCCGCACGCGCCTATGCTCCCGCGGAACCACAAGAACCGTATCCAAGGGAGGCTGCGGCCCCATGCAGAACCTGTTCGACATTTCCGGCAAGGTGGCGCTGGTCACCGGCGGATCGCGCGGCATCGGCGAAATGATCGCCACCGGCTACGTCGAGAACGGCGCCAAGGTCTATGTGTCGTCGCGCAAGGCGACGGTCTGCCAGCAGATCGCCGACAAGCTGTCGGAGCGCGGCACCTGCATCGCACTGCCGGCCGACGTGTCGACCCTGGCCGGCATCGAAAGCCTGGTCGCCGAGATCGGCGCGCGCGAGCAGAAGCTCGACATTCTGGTCAACAATGCCGGCGCCACCTGGGGTGCCGCCATCGACGACTACCCGGAAAACGGCTGGGACAAGGTCGTCGACCTCAACATGAAGTCGGTCTTTTTCCTCACCCAGAAGCTGCTGCCGCTGCTCAGGGCCTCGGCCTCGGCCGCCTCGCCGGCGCGCGTGATCAACATCGCCTCGATCAACGGCATCAACCCCACCTTCCTTGAAACCTACGCCTATACCTCGTCCAAGGCGGGCTGCATCATGCTGACCCGCCATCTGGCGAAACGGCTGGCGGCCGAGAACATCCTGGTCAATGCCATCGCCCCCGGCCCCTTCCCCAGCCAGATGATGGCGGCGACGCTGGCCGAGCGCGGCGACGAGGTGATCGGCGAGGTGCCGCTCGGCCGCATCGGCCAGCCCGAAGACATCGCCGGCGTCGCGATTTTCCTGGCCGCGCGCGCCGGCGCCTATACCACCGGCGCCACCATCCCCTGCGACGGCGGCGCGGCGGAAGTCTGATACACCCCGTCCGGATCCTGCCGGCTCAGCCGCCCTCGACCACCGGCAGCGGCAATTCCCCCAGCGCGGCGCGGATGCGCGCCGCGCCGGCGGCGGGCCAGTCGGGTGGCAGATCCAGCCGCAGATGCAGGCCATGGGTGCCGTCGGTGGCGGCGCTCACCGCCTCCGTCGCCGCCGGATCGATCGCGGCAAGCAGCGCGCGGGCGGCGGTCTCTGCCGCCAGCTCGCGCAGCCGCGGCTTGAAGATCTTGCCGACCGGGGTCACCGGCATGTCGGCGAGCGCTTCGATCCGCCTGGGCCGGGCCGGCGGCTCGGTGATGCGGGTTTCCATGAAGCCCGCCAGATCCGCCAGATCCGCGCCCGCGGCCGGCACCACGAACAGCATCGGCACCTCGCCCGCGTAAGCGTCGGGCAGGCCCACCGCCGCCGCCATGGCGACGCCCGGATGGGCCAGCGCCGCATCCTCCAGGATCAGCGGATCGATATTATGGCCGCTGCGGATGATCAGATCCTTGATCCGGCCGGTGATGTGCAGCTGGCCGCTCTCTGCGATCCGGCAGATGTCGCCGGTGCGCAGCCAGCCGTCGTAAAAGGCGGCCTCGGTCTGGCGCGGGTCCATATAGCCCGCGAAGACCTGGGGGCCGCGGGCGAGCAGCTCGCCCGCAGGCGTCGGTGCCGTGCGGTGCAGCACGCCATCGGCCAGAACCGCCACCTCCACCTGGGCCAGCGGCAGACCGACCGCGGCGCCGTCGGGCATGACGTCGTGATGGACCTGGGCGATGGCGCCGGAAAATTCAGTCATGCCATAGACCTGGCGCACGGCATCGCCGCCCCAGGCGGCCAGGAAGCGCTTCACCACCTCCGGCGGGCAGGTGGAGGCGCCGGTCAGCACCAGGCGCAACGACGACAGATCGGCGCCGTCCGTGGGCGTGCCGGCAACCGCCCCCAGGCTGGTCGGCACCAGCGCGCCCAGGGTGATGCGGTGGCGGGCGACCATCTGCCAGAAGGCTGCGACCACGGCCGGGTTGCGGAAGCCGGCGATGGTCGGGAACCACATGCCGGCCCCGGCCGCCGCCGCGGCCAGCGCGCCCACGAAGGCGCCGCCGACATGAAACAGGGGCAGCCCCGCCAGCAGCCGGTCATCCCGGCGATAGTCGATCGACAGCATGGAGCCCAGGGCCGAGGCGACCATGCTGCGCTCGGTCAACCGGGCGAGCTTGGGCGCGCCGGTGGTGCCGCCGGTGGGGTAGAGCGCCGCCACCCGGTCGGGATCGGCCGCGACGCGCCCCTCGTCGAGCCGGGTGCGCCAGTCGGGATCGGGCGCCAGCGCCTCGCCATCCAGCGCCACGCTGCCGTCGATGGGCGCGGTCATGATCCGCAGGCCGGGGATCTCGGCCTCCAGCCCCGCGACCTTTTCATACAGCCCCGCCGGCGCGCCTTCGGGCGGCACGATCAACAGCCTGGCCTTCGCCGCCGTCAGCTGGGCGGCGATGGCCTCGCGGGTGAAGAGCAGATTGAGCGGCTGTGCCACCCCCGCCCACATCGCGGCCCACAGCGACACCATCAGCGCCGGGCAGCTGGGCAACAGGATCGCGACCGCATCGCCCGGCTCCAGGCCGGCGGCGCGGAAGCGGGCGGCGGCGGTTGCCACCAGACCCATCATCCGGTCATGGGTGACGGGCGCCATGCCCGGATGATCGGGGGTCGGCAGATGAACCAGCGCCACGCCCTCGGGGTTCAGGCGGGCACCGCGCGCGACCAGATCGATCACCCGCGGATGGGCGGCGGTCAGGTCGGCGGCCAGCTGGTCGGTTGCCGGCTGATCGGTGGGGCTGGGCGTGGCGGCGGAAACGTCGGTCCGGGTCATGGGGTCACGTCACCTCTGGTCGAGGGACCGCCCATTCCGGCCGGTCGGGATCAGCTTCGGGCAAGCCCTGCGACGGCGGGCGGCCGCATGGCCGGCGGCAGCACGCCATCGGTCAGGCGGATGTCGAGCCGGCGGGAGCCGGCGACGATGTCGCGGGGGCGCAGGCCGAAGATGTTGCGGATCGACCGGCTGAAATGGGTCTGGTCCGGATAGCCGAAATCCAGCGCCAGATGCGCCAGATTGGGGTTGCGGTTGACATGGGCAAGCGAGATCCGCGCCCGTTTCCAGGCGCGCCAGTTGCGGAAGCTCAGCCCCGTCTGGTCACGGAACAGATGCAGGAAGCGTGAGACCGACAGCTCGCACAGCGCGGCACAGGCCTCGGCCGAGGGGAAGGCCTGGATGTCCGCCGGGGCCTGGCGCACCACGGCGCGGATGCGGCGGTCCAATACCCGGGGCGGGATCGCGGCGCCGAAGAAGGCCCGGTCGAAATCGGGGCTGTCGGGGCAGGCGCCGCCCGGGCGGGCGGCAAGATCGGCATGGGCGGCGCGGATCCGGGCCACCGCTTCGGGCGCCTCGACGATGCCGGCGGCATCGGGCAGGGTCAGCGCGCGACGGATGAAACCGGGCAGGCCGTGGAGGTCGACGGTCTCGGGCTCGATCTTCACCGCCAGGATGTCGCGGCCTTCGGCGCGGATGGTGTGGGGGGTATAGGCGGGCACCACCGCGCAGCTGCCGACGCGGTCGGGGCCGCCGTCCACCTGAACCGCGATCCGGCCTTCCGCTGCCACATAGATGCCGATCCCGCCCAGATTGCGGGTGCTGGGCCGGCCCAGCAGCCCGGCATAGAACAGCCGTTCCGGGCCGATCAGCATCACCCGCGGATTGCCGCCAGCGCTCATGCTCATCACCGCCCTCCGTCCGGTCAGGCGAGGCCCGAGAAATCGGGCTTGCGCTTCTGGAAGAAGGCGCCCACGGCCTCGCGCACGGCGGGGCCTTCCATCAGCGTGGCAAGGGCGCGCATCTCGGCCTGGATCGCGCCTTCAAGTGCGGCCAGATGGACATCCTGAAGCAGTTTCTTGGTTGCCCGCACCGCCTCGCCCGCGAAGCCCGCAAGCTGGTCGGCGACCGCATCGGCGCGGGCCTCCAGCATGTCATGGGGCACGATTTCGGTCACGAGGCCCGCGGCCAGCGCCTCTTCGGCGCCGATCTTCCGGCTGGTCAGCATCCAGTCCCGCGCCCGCCGCTCCCCCACCGCCAGCGGCAGAAGATAGCTGGAGCCGATCTCGGGGCAGATGCCCAGGCTTGAGAACGGGAACACGAAGCCGGCGCGATCCGATGCGATGACGATGTCGCAATTCAGGATCAGCGTCGACCCGCCGCCGATCGCCGGCCCCTGCACGGACGCCACGATCGGCTTCTGGAACCGCGCCAGTTCCAGCGTGCATTCATACAGCGCCGACTGTTCCCAACCGCCTTTCAGCGGATTCTCGACGAATTCGTTCAGATCCCCACCGCGGGTAAAGGCATCGCCGGTCGATCCCAGCCGCACCACCCGCACCGCCGGATCACCGCCCACATCCCGCAGGGCATCGCGCAGCGCCGCAAACAGCGCCGCATTCATCAGATTGCCGGTCTCGGGCCGGTTGAACACGATCTGCGCGACACGTCCGCGACGCTCGACGGCGATGGGCATCAGGCATTTCCTCCCTGGCCACCGCCTGCATGGGCGGGGCGCGTTCTTGTGGATTGGGGGTATAATGCCTGTGTTTAGGTATTTAGGCAATGCGGGCTGACATCTGTCAGCCGCATGCATACACGGCTCATTTATACGCGATTCATTCTCATTTGCATATTGACCAGAGAGGCACCTGGTTCCTATCGTACCGGGTATCCGCTTTGGGGTTGATCCCCTGCCCCGGGGAGACCTGAGAGGAGATGCAACGGATGCCCGTTCCGGCCCATCCCGATCCTCGCAGGCCGGCACGGCTTGCCGGCCGGATCCTGCCGGGGATCCTGTTCGCCGCCGGTGCCACTGCGCTGATCGTCCTGCCGCTCAGCCAGGGGCCGTTCCTGGCGATGCAGACGGATTACCCGAGGGACACGCTGATCGCCGGCACCGTGGTCACCTTCCTGTGGTTCCTGGCGCTCTGGCTGATGACCGCCCGCCTGGTCCGCATCGCCCGCCGAAGCCCGGCCCGCCGCGCCGCGGGGCTGGGCTTCAGCCTGGGCCTGCTGCTGATCCTGGGCGTCGCCCTGGCCCGCATGCTGACGGGATCCGGCCTGATGGGCGTGGTGATCGGGGGGCCGGCGGCACTGGCTCTGGTGCTGGTGGGTGAGCGGCTGTTCCGTGACCACAAAACATACTGAAACGACCCGGCCTGCTTCCAGGATTGGCCGCATCTGGCGGCGCTATGTCGACCTCGTCTGCCGGTATACCCCGATCTACCGGCGATCCGTGCCGCGCCTGACGATCGGCTTCGCGCTCGTGCTGATCGGCATCGGCCTCTGGGCGCTGTTCGGCGACATCTGGATGGTGGGTGTCTTCGCCGTTGCCGGCGTCTCACTGATGGGGGAGTTCCAGGGTGATATCCGCCATGCCTGGGATACGAGAAACAGAAAAAGAGATCATGAGCGAGACTGATTCATAGGTCAGTCACAAGGAATTCGATGACCGGGTCGGGCATCTTTCAACGGTATTTGACAGCCTGACAGATGCTTCAGAGGCCGTCTCGACACCAACAAAGAGAAGGATATCGAGGCCACCATCGACTTCGCAGAAACATTCCTCTACGTCGCTGCGGTCATGCTTCTCGTCCGCAGGATCCCAAGGGGAGGATGAGTTTCGAGGCCGCCCCTAAGCAGAAGGCCAGACCGGCATGATCGAGTTCGGATCGGTCGCGTTGATGCAGTAGACGAGTGTCAGATAGGGTGACATGTTGGGGTGCGGGATACCGCCCCCGGTAGACGTAATGGTTGCATCGGCCATGGCGACGGTGACAGGCGCACTGCCGTCACCGATATACCCTTTGTACAGATACTGCTTGCCCTTGAACGGATATTGCGGCGATCCGATCAGGGTCGTGCTTCCGGGCTGCGCCGCGCGCTCAACGCTTATCTGCGTCTGTATCACATGCGTATGGGCTGGAATGGTGTCCTTGGTCAGCGCGACGGTGGCAGAGCCCACCGCCTGCCCGGCGGTGAAGCTGCGTCCGGCAGACATGCCCGTACCGATCACCGCCGACCCCAGCAGAGACGGCAGGCCGAACGTCCCCTCGCCGCCGCCATAAGTCGTCCCGATGACCGAGAACAGATTCTGGTATGTGTCCATCGACACCAGGCTTCCGTCGCACAGCAGCCATCCGGCCGGGATGAAGGCATAAGGAAAGGCGCGGACTTCGCCGACAAACACGTCCATCAGGCACCTCCTTCCGGCATCGTCTGCGGCATGCTGCCCGCCACGGAGATGATGTAGGCCATGGGCATGCTCGGCATCATATTGTCGTGGGGCTGGTTGCCGCCGACATAGGTGAGCATGCTCGCCGACAGGGCGACCGATCCGGCCGTGGCCGATTGCGGCACGAAGGTCTGAAACGGCTGGGGCGGAACGGCGGGAACCGCGCCGTCCGGCTGGGTCGTCGTGGCCGCATCCGTTGTCACCATGAAATCATGGCTGTGAGGCGGCAGGGCCGTCAGGGTCGTGGTCTGCTGGCCGCCGGTCTCCGCCAGCAGATAGGCCGGCTGCGCGGCGGTCGCCGCCCGCTGGCCGATCGGCAGCCGCCCGCGAAGATCGGGCAGGGCGAACTGCCTGACCCCGTCCCCGCCATAGGTGGTGCCGATCATGGAAAACAGGCCGGGATACTGGCTGATATTCACCAGGCTGCCGTCGCATTTCAACCAACCGACCGGCGCCCGATCCGTCGCGATCAGACGGATTTCCCCCATCAAGCTGCCATCCATGGACCTGACCTCCGGTCAGCTGCTGCGTGAAGGATAGGGGCCGTTCGTGCAGATGCAGTAGCTCAGCACGATATATGGCTGCCGGTTTTCATGCGGCAGATCGGACCCGGTGGAGGCGACGGTCATCGGGTGCAGCGCGGTGAGGGCCGCCGGATCAGGCTTCCAGACGGGCGGCCCGGCCGGTAGCGACGAGGATTGCGGCGTCGGCTCCGCCAGATATGCGCCGGCCGGGTTGGCCGTATCGGCCGGTGCCGACACGGCGGCCACGGGGTGCGTATGTGGCGGCAGATTCTCGACCGTCACCGTAACCTGCTCGCTGCCGCCGGTCTCCCCCCGCCCGGCGGGCGCCACGCCGATGACCGCCCGCCCCCGCAGATCAGGCAGGGCGAAGTTCAGGGCATCACCGCCGAAGGCCTTCCCCAACAGGGTGAACAGGGCCGGATTGGCCGTGATACCGATAAGGGAGCCGTCACATACCGCCCAATTATCGGGGATCTTGTTGTGAGCGAACAGACGGATTTCACCAAGATAGGCCAGCAGATCGGACACCGGCGCACCTTTCCGGCCAGGGCTTCAGACAAGGCGCGATGTCAGCTGGCGTTTCCCAGCCCGTCATTCACGACCACCGGCCCGCCGGCAATCGTGTTGTCGGTGACGTCGAGCACGGTCAGCTGCGGGCGCTGCCACAGGGGGGAGGTCGCGGCCGTCTGATCGGATGCCGCCGCGGAAGGCTTCGGATGCGCGCTCATGGGCATGGTTTCTTGCACAAGGGATGGACAGGGCCCACGGATGGACAGGGGCCAAGGATGGACAGGGGCCAGAGATAGACACAGGCTGGCATCCTGCGCCACGTCCGGTCATGCGGGGGTACCGTGTGGCGTGAATATCCCGTACATATACGACGACATTTGCACAGGCGGCAACGCGGATCAGCGGCCAGCCCGAGACAAATCCGCGTGATGTGTCATCGGTGCAACATCGTCCCGACCAGGGTTTTCAGCTGCCCGAATTCGGCCTCCAGCCCGCTCGCCGCGGCAAGCACCTCCTGCGACACCCGGCCGCTTTCATCGGCGGCCTCGCGGACGCGGCCGATACTGACCGCCACCTTGCGGGCACCCTCGGCGGCCGTGGTGACACGGCCGGCGATGTCGCGGGTGGTCGCGCCCTGCTCTTCGGTGCCGGCGGCAATGGCCGACGAGATGTCGCGCAATCGTGCGATCACCGCACCGATGTTCTGGATCGCCTCCACCGTGCCGCGGGTCTGCTCCTGAACCGAGGCGATCTGGCCGGCGATCTCTTCGGTGGCGCGCGCGGTCTGGGTCGCCAGGCTCTTCACCTCGCCGGCCACCACGGCAAAACCTTTGCCGGCGGCCCCGGCGCGCGCCGCCTCGATGGTGGCGTTGAGTGCCAGAAGATTGGTCTGGCTGGCGATCTGGTTGATCAGGCTGACCACCGCGCCGATCCGGCCTGCGGTGCCGGCCAGTTCCTGCACCAGGGCATCGGCGCGGGTGGCCTCGTCACCTGCCGAGCGGGTGACGGCGTCGGCTTCGGCCATCCGCGCGCCGATTTCGCCGATCGACGCCGCAAGCTGGCCGGTCGCCGCGGCGATCGCCTGGGCTTCGTCGGACACCTGTGCCGCGGAACCGTCGGCCGCCCTGATCTCGTCCAGCCCGCGATGCGCCTCCACGGCCAGGCTGCGGGCCCGCGACTGCATCTCGTCGGTCCGGCGGGCGAAGCCCTCGGCGCGCCCGATCACCTCTTCCGCCATGTGCCGGCCGGCCTCGCGCTCCTCCACCACCCGCGTCAGATCGCGCCAATAGACCACCGCCAGAGGGCGGCCCTGGTGTTCGAAGGCCACCAGCGTCACCTCGACGGGCACGGGCGTGCGGTCAAGCCGGCAATGGGTCCATTCGAAACGCGAGAACCCTTTGGCCAGCGCCGCCCGCAGATGGGCCACGGCCCCCACCTCGGACGGGGACCCGTCGGGCTGAACAGGGGGCGACAGCCGCGCCGGCTGCAGGCCGATGATCTCGGTGCGATCGCGTGCGCCCAGGAAGCGGACGGCGGCATCGTTGCAGGCCAGGAACCCATCGGGCCCGGCGACCAGGATCGGATCTGCCGAGCGGTCGAAGGCGATCCGGGCCAGCATCTCGGCCACATCGCCCTCCCGCGCGGCAATATCCGCGGCACCACCGGTCGGGCCACGCCCGATGCGGCCAAGGCCGAGCCCCCCCCAGGGCAAGCGCGGTGCCCGCCACCCCCGACAGCAACTCGCCGCCGCCGGCCATCTGCCCTGCCACGATCGCCGCCGGCACCGCCGCCAGCACAAGACCCGCTCCCAGAAGCTGCCGCATATCCATGGACCGATCCCACTCCGAAATCCGACCATCGGTGCAGATTGCATCGATGGCGGGCGCAAGCTAGTGGAATCGGCACGCAGATGAAAGAGCCAATCACTGGCGCGTCATATGACACCGCAGAAATTGAGTGTTTTCTTTAACTATCTGAAATTTACCTATTATTTACCATGACCCGGCAGGCTCTCCGGGGTCGTTTACCATATCGGCGGCACACGAAATCTGCGCAATATCCTGCAATTTTTCGGCAGGTGGTCAAACGGCCGTGATCGAGCCCGGCCTGCATGCGCCATCGCCCGCATGCACCATCGGAGGGCGTTCTGAGCAAAGGTGCAGCTGGGGGACGGCAGTTTCGGCCGCCCCCATTCGACCCGGTCGGCTCAGCTGAAGATGTCGACATCGCCAGTGCCATATTCACCGGCCGCGGTCTGCGTCGCGTCGAGCATATCCAGCTTCGGGCTGCGCCATGCCGGCCGAGATCCGGCAGGGGTCGCCTTTTCCAGGTATGCGGCGGACATACCAGGGTTGGTTTTCTCTGCAAGGCTGCTGATCATTTGTTCACCTGTCCCGACATCAGAGTCGTTTGACAACATTCGGCTGCCAGGATTCTGATCAGATGACTGGCTGATGCTATTCCGTTATACGTTTTAATCCGTCGGATCTCTCATCTTCTGCATTAAAAATACATTTTTAGTTGCTTTATTTCCGGATGTTAACGCATAGGCTAAACGCCCTCCCGCAAAATCAGATCAGCCGGTCGGCAGGCCGGAAACGCGGCGAGGCCGCGCTCATGCGCAGCACCGACGGCCGGCGTCCGGCCCTTCGGGCAGCCACTGAACGCAAGACGCACCGCACCGCCACCCGATAGGCTGTGGTCCGGGCGGTTGCCGGCTGCATCCCCCAATGCTCTCCTCCCGAGGCCGGCGACCGCCCCCGCAGGACCAGACACGACCATTCCATCCGCACGGCAGAGGTGCCCGGCCCATGACGCAGATAACGTCCTCCATCTCGACCGGAGCCGAGAGCTTCCAGGCGAATCGCCGGGACATGACGGCGCTGATCGATCGGGTCCGGGCGCTGGAGGCGCGGACGCGGGCGGCATCTGCCCGGTCCAAGCCGCGGTTCGAAAAGCGCCACCAGCTGCTGCCGCGCGAACGGGTCGCCCTGCTGCTGGATCCGGGCACGCCTTTCGTCGAGCTGTCGACCCTGGCCGGCTATCTGATGGACAGCACGGATCCCGAAAAGAGCATTCCCGGCGGCGGCGTCATCGCCGGCATCGGCTTCGTGTCGGGCGTGCGGGTGATGGTCTCTGCCTCCGACAGCGGCATCGATGCCGGCGCGCTCCAGCCCATGGGCCTGGCCAAGCAGCTGCGCGCGCAGGAACTGGCGCTGGAAAACAAGCTGCCCTATGTCCAGCTGGTCGAAAGCGCCGGCGCCAATCTGATGAACTACCGCGTGGAAGATTTTGTCCATGGCGGCAGCATGTTCCGCAATCTCGCCCGGTTGTCGGCCGCGGGCCTGCCGGTGGTGACCGTCACCCATGGCTCGTCGACGGCCGGCGGCGCCTATCAGACCGGGCTGTCGGACTATATCGTCATGGTCCGCGACCGCACCCGCGCCTTTCTGGCCGGCCCGCCGCTGCTGAAGGCCGCCACCGGCGAGATCGCGACCGAAGAGGAGCTGGGCGGTGCGGTGATGCATACCAGCATCTCAGGGCTCGGCGACTATCTGGCCGAGGACGATCGCCATGCCATCGCCATCGCCCGCGACATCGTCGCCGGGCTGGACTGGGATGCGGGCCTGGTGCGCGCCACGCCGGAACACGCCCCGCTGCCGCCCCGGCTCGACCCGGAAGAGCTGGTCGGGCTGATGCCGGTGGATCACAAGCGGCCGGTCGACATGAAACAGGTCATCGCCCGCATCGTCGACGACAGCGACTTCCTGGAATTCGGCGAGCGCTACGGCCCGGCCACGGTCTGCGGCCATGCCCGGATCGAGGGTTTCGCGGTCGGCATCATCACCAATAACGGCCCGATCGATCCGGCCGGCGCCAACAAGGCGACCCATTTCATCCAGGCCTGCTGCCAGTCTGAAACCCCGATCATCTACCTGAACAACACCACCGGCTACATGGTCGGCCGCGCCTATGAAGAGGCGGGGATGATCAAGCACGGCTCCAAGATGATCCAGGCGGTGACCAGCGCCACCGTGCCGCAGATCACCATCTATTGCGGCGCCTCCTTCGGTGCCGGCAATTACGGCATGTGCGGCCGCGGCTTCCACCCGCGTTTCTGCTTCTCGTGGCCCAATGCCCGCACCGCGGTGATGGGCGGCGAGCAGGCGGCCCAGACCATGGCGATCGTCACGGCGGCCGCCGCGAAGCGCAAGGGGGTGGAGCCGGATCAGGCCCAGCTGGATGCGCTGCAGAAGCGGATCATCGACATCTTCGACGGCCAGATGAGCGTCTTCGCCACCAGTTCCCGCCTGCTGGACGACGGCGTGATCGACCCGCGCGACACCCGCGCGGTGCTGGCCGAGGTGCTGGCGATCTGCCGCGAGGCCGAGGCCCGCCAGCCCCGCCGGATGCAGTTCTCGGTCGCCAGGCCGTGACCGGAGGGCCGCCCTCTGCCTGATCCGGGCAGAGACGCGCCGCCCGCCCCACCCCTTCCCCGTCTTCCGTCAGAGTGTCAGGGTCATGGCCGAACCTACCCCCTTCTCCACCATCCTCATCGCCAATCGCGGCGAGATCGCCCGCCGGGTGATCCGCACCGCCCGCCGCCTGGGCTATCGCACGGTCGCGGTCTATTCCGATGCCGATGCCGGCGCCGCCCATGTCCGCGAGGCCGACCGCGCCGTGCGCATCGGCGAAGCCGCACCCGCCGCCTCGTATCTGAAAATCGATGCGATCATCGCTGCCGCCAAAGCCGCCGGCGCCGATGCCATCCATCCGGGCTATGGCTTCCTGGCGGAAAACGCCGGCTTCGCCGCCGCCTGTGCCGAGGCCGGGATCGTGTTCATCGGCCCCTCGCCCGCCGCCATCATCGCCATGGGCGACAAGGCCGGCGCCAAGCGGGTGATGGAAGCGGCCGGCGTGCCCTGCGTGCCCGGCTATCAGGGCGAGGACCAGGACGAGGCCCGGCTCGCGGCCGAGGCCGGCCGGATCGGCTTTCCGGTGATGATCAAGGCGACCGCCGGCGGCGGCGGACGCGGCATGCGGCTGGTCGAGACCGCCGCCGATTTCCCCGCCGCGCTCAAAAGCGCCCGGTCGGAAGCGCAGAGCGCCTTCGGCAACCCGGATGTGATCGTCGAAAAGGCGATCCTGTCGCCGCGCCATGTCGAAATCCAGGTCATCGCCGACCGCCATGGCAATGTGCTGCATCTGGGCGAGCGCGACTGCTCGGTTCAGCGCCGCCATCAGAAGGTGATCGAAGAGGCGCCGTCGCCCGCGGTCGACGAGGATCTGCGCGCGCGGATGGGCGAGACCGCCGTGCAGGCCGCCCGGGCCATCGGCTATGAGGGCGCGGGCACGCTGGAATTCCTGCTCGACACCCAGGGCCGCTATTACTTCATGGAGATGAACACCCGGCTGCAGGTGGAGCATCCGGTGACCGAGGCCGTCACCGGGCTCGATCTGGTCGAGTTGCAGCTGATCGCGGCCGCCGGCCGGCCGCTGCCCATCACCCAGGCCCAGGTGCAGGTGCGGGGCCATGCGATCGAGGTCCGGCTCTGCGCCGAGGATCCGTCGAAGGGCTTCATGCCCCAGAGCGGCCGCTTCCGGGCCTGGGAGCCGACCGCGGCGCTGCGCGTCGACCATGCGCTGGGCGGCGACCCGGAAATCTCGCCCTATTACGATTCGATGATCGCCAAGGTCATTGCCCATGGCGCCAGCCGCGACGATGCCCGCCGCAGGCTGATCCACGGGCTGGAGGATACGGTGGCGCTGGGCATCGCCACCAATCAGGGCTTCCTGGCCGCCTGCCTGGCCCATCCGGTCTTCGCGGCCGGCCAGGCGACCACCGCCTTCATCGGTGCCCATGGCGACGAGCTGCTGGCCCGCGATGCGCTGGCCGACCGCCGCGCCGCCGCGGTCGCGGCCCTGCTGCTGCACGGCATCGCCACCGACGGCCGCGGCGTCGCCGGGCGCAGCCTGGCCCATACCCTGCCGGTGCCGGTTCTGCTGGCGGTGGACGGCAATGCCACGGCGGTTTCCATCGCCCGCACCGGCCCCGGCCGCTTCACGGCAGAGGTCGGGGAGGAGACGGTGGACCTGGCCCCGGTGGAGCTGACGCCCGGCGCCGATGGCGTGGCCGGCACCCTGGTTCTGGCGATCGACGGCACGGTCACCCGGCTGCGCTTCGCCCAGGACGGCCATGTGCTGCATCTGCATCTGGACGGCCGGCCGGTCAGGATCGACGACCGGTCTTTCGAGCCCGCCCATCGCGCCGGCGAGGCCGCCGGCGACGGCCGGATCAAGGCGGCGATGAACGGCCGGGTGGTCGCGGTTCTGGCCGCCATCGGCGACGAGGTCGAGCCCGGCCGGCCGCTGGTGACGCTGGAGGCGATGAAGATGGAGCACGTTCACAAGGCCGACCTCGCCGGCCGGATCACCGCCATCACCGTCGGCGAGGGCGACCAGGTCGGCGCCGGCCAGGTGCTGGTGGAAATCGAGGCCCCAGCCGCCGCAGGCTGAACCACACGGAGACGCCCCCCATGAACCTCCTGCGCTCCCCCTATCTCTCGCCCGAGCATCTGGAGTGGCAGGACACGCTCCGCCGCTGGGTGGCGCGCGAGATCACCCCCTTCGTCAACGACTGGGACGAGGCGGGCGAATTCCCGCGTGACCTCTACCGCAAGGCGGCGGAGATCGGGCTGCTCGGTCTCGGCTTTCCGGAAGACTATGGCGGGATCCCGGCCGACCGGTTCATGAGCATGATCGCCGGCCGGGAACTGGCCCGCTGCGGGGCGGGCGGCGTGCCGGCCAGCCTGCTCAGCCATACCATCGGCGCACCGCCGATTGTGAAAGCCGGCTCCGACGAACTGAAGGCCCGGGTGCTGCCGGGCATTCTGGCGGGTGAGAAAATCTCGGCGCTCGCGATCACCGAACCGGGTGGCGGCTCCGACGTCGCCAATATCCGCACGAAGGCCCGGCGCGAGGGCGACCATTACGTGGTCAGCGGCGAGAAGACCTTCATCACATCGGGCATGCGCGCGGATTACTACACGGTCGCGGTGCGCACCGGCGGGCCCGGCCGCGACGGCATCAGCCTGATGGTGATCGAGGCGGAAAGCCCCGGCTTCGCCCGCACGCCGCTGAAGAAGATGGGCTGGTGGGCCTCGGACACGGCGACACTGCATTTCGACGAGGTCCGGGTGCCGGCCGCCAATCTGATCGGCGAGGAGGGCTCGGCCTTCCGGACCATCATGCTGAACTTCAACGACGAGCGGATCGCGCTCGCCACCACCGCCTGCGCCTTCGCCCGGGTCTGCGTGGACGAGGCCGCCGCCTATGCCCGCGAGCGCACCACCTTCGGCAAGCCCCTGTCCAGCCATCAGGTCATCCGCCACAAGCTGGTCGACATGGCCCAGCGTGTGGAGGTGACCGAAGCCTTCATCGAAAGACTGGTCTGGGCGCTGGAAGCCGGCGACAATCCGGTTGCCCAGATCTGCATGGCAAAGAACCAGGCCACGCAGACCATGGCGTATTGTGCCTCGGAAGCCGTGCAGATCTTCGGCGGCGCCGGCTATATGCGCGGGGCGGCGGTGGAGCGGATCTACCGCGAAGTGAAGGTGAATGCCATCGGCGGCGGCGCCGAGGAAATCATGAAGGATCTGGCGAGCCGGCAGATGGGGCTGTAAGCCCCGCAGCCGTCGACGCCGGACGGACAGCACCCGGGAGGATTTGACGCCTTGCTGACCCTCTATCATTGCCACGACGCCCGGTCCTTCCGCCCGCTCTGGACGCTGGAGGAACTGGCGGTGGAGACCGGCGGCCCGGCCTATGAGCTGAAGATGCTGCCCTTCCCGCCCCGGGTGTTCCAGAAGAGCTATCTGGAGATCAACCCGCTCGGCACCATCCCCGCCCTGTTCGACGAGGGCCGGCGGATGACCGAATCGGCGGCGATCTGCCAGTATCTCGTCACCCGCTATGGCCCGACCAGCCTGGCGGTGGCGCCGGACGAGGCCGATTACGGCCCCTTCCTCAACTTCCTGCATTTCGGCGAGGCGACGCTGACTTTCCCGCAGACCCTGGTGCTGCGCTATCGCTTCTTTGAACCCGACGAGCGCAAACTGCCCCAGGCGGCCGACGACTACGCCAAATGGTTCCTGGCCCGGCTGCGGCTGATCGAGCAGATGACCGGCGAGCAGGACTATCTCTGCGCCGGCCGCTTCACCGCCGCCGACATCTCGGTCGGCTATGCCATCCTGCTTGCCCATTCGGTGGGGCTGGCGGGCGAACTCGGCCCCAATGTCCGCGCCTATTGGGAGCGGCTGTCGGGACGCGAGGGCTTCCGGCGCGCCAAGGCGGTGCAGCTGGCCGCCGCGGAAGACCAGGGTGTGCCGGTGCCGAAGATCGGGGTGTCCGGGTAACAGACCGCCCGGTATCGCCGGGGGTTTACCCGGCCGCTGCCGATGCCTTTGATCGGACGCGGCGGCATGTCAGGGATGGTGCCGGCGGATGGATTGGTGAGCCCGTCATCCGCCAGGCCACATCTTCGATATGCACCCGGGCCGGGATACCCGCCATGGCAGACGCCATCCATACACACGCGCCGGCAGCGCAACAGACGGACATTCTTGAACGACTGGCCCGGCTGCTGGCAGCCGCCGGCCGTGACGCCGCGCTTCATCACCGGCTGTGCCAGGCCCCGAAGGCCGTGCTGGCCGAGGCCGGCCTGGCCGTGGCCGACGGCGTTCAGGTGACCATCCATATCACGGACCCCGCCGATGCCGCGGCGATTGCCGAGGCGACCACCCCGGATCATCTGGTCCTGCCCGTCCCGCCGCTTGCCGGCCAGGATGCGCTGAGCGATGCCGATCTGGACCATGTGTCGGGCGGCAACCGGTTCTACGATCAGGTGCAGACCTTCGGCCCCTCGTTCACGACCGGCATCCCGGGCATATTCGGCCTGCGTTGACCGCGCAGGCCATAAGCCGGAATGAGACGGACGGCCGGATTTCAGAGACGGCACGAAAAGTCGGGCCCGGCCGCCCGCGCTATACTGCGGGCATCAGCCTGCGCGCGCGGACGCAGGACAGCGAAAGACCGATGCCATGCCCGACACCCCCGCCCTCGCCCCGACCGATCCGCTGCACCGCCTGGCCCGGCTGCTCAACGATGCCGCCCATGATCGGGCCCTGCACCAGCGCCTGCTGGCCGATCCGCGCGCCGCACTCACCGCGGCCGGCATCGCCGTGGACGACGATGTCCGTGTGACCGCCGAAATCACCCCGCCGGCCGAGGCCGCGGCCGTGGTGGCGCGCACCACCCCCACCTGGCTGATCCTGCCGGTGCCGCCGCTGGCCGGCGATACGGCGCTCAACGACAGCGATCTGGACCGGGTCGCCGGTGGCGGCTGGTTCAACGACCTGATCTCGGCCATCGGGCCGATCGCCGGATCGGGCATCGGCAAGCTGATGAACGGCCGTTGACCAGATGAGACAGACGGCCGGGTTTTAGAGACGGAGCGAAAAGTCCCGCCGGGCCGCCCCCGCTATACTGCGGTCATGACTGCACGCCAGCGGAAGCTTGTTCCATGACCGACGCCACTGCCGCGACCGAAACCGATGTCCTGCACCACCTGGCCCGGCTGCTGAACGATGCCGCCCACAACCCGGCCCTGCATCAGCGCCTGCTGAGCGATCCGCGTGCGGCCCTGGCCGAAGCCGGCCTGCCGGTCGACGATGTGGTTACCGTCACGGCCAGGATCACCCCGCCGGCCGACGCGGCCGCCGTCGCGGCGCAGACCACGCCCGACCGGCTGGTTCTGCCGGTGCCGCCGCTCGTCTCGGGCACCGAACTCAGCGATGACGAGCTGGAGGCTGTGGCAGGCGGCGGCGCGCTCGCCAACATGTTCAGCAACCTGATCGGCGCCGTCCGCAACGCTTTCGCCCAGATTTTCGGCAAGAAGGTGGATATCGCCGGCGCGGTCGCCCAGCACCATGCCGATGTGCAGGCCGCACGCGGCAGCCAGGGCTGACACCCCCAATCCTTCGCGCAGGGCCCGGAGATCCACCATGGCAGACATCCTTCACCCCACCGCGCCGGACGCCATGCAGGTGGAGATCCTGACGCAGCTGGCCGGGCTGTTTGATGCCGCCGGCCGTGACCCCGGGCTGTACGACCGGCTGCGCACCGATCCGCGCGCCGCTTTGGCCGAGGCCGGCCTGCCGCTGGCCCCGGATGTCGAGATTGCAACCGAGATGACGGCCCCGGCCGGTTTCGGCGCCGTGCTTGCCCGCACCACGCCCGCGCGCCTGGTGCTGCCCCTGCCCGAGCCGGCCGACGGCGAGTTGAGCGATGCCGATCTGGAGACCGTGGCCGGCAGCGGCGCGGCCGGTCGCTTCATCGCCCATCTGATGGCGATGGGCGCGGGCGTGCTCTTCGCCGTCGGGCTGTTCACAGGCCACTCGGTCAAGGGTGCGGCCGCCAAGACGATCAACGACATCTCCGCCGTCTACAACAGCTGACGGCTGCACGGCCGGTCAGAGGCATGTGCACGCCCTTGCGCTGACCGGGGCGATGGCGGACAATCGGGCAAATTGAAACGAACGTCTGATTGACGAGGAAACGCCCCGATGCCCGCCACCCCGCCCGCCTTCACCACCCTCGCCGTCACGCTGGAAGGTGCGGTTGCCCGCGTGACGCTGAACCGGCCCGACAAGGCCAATGCCATGAACGCGCCGATGTGGGTGGAGCTGAAGGCCGCGATGGAGTGGCTGGACGAGACCCCGCAGGCGCGGGTCGGCATCATCACCGGCGCCGGGCGCTTCTTCACCGCCGGCATCGATCTGGCCATGCTGGGCGCCATGAAGGACGAGGTCGCCGACGGCTGCGATGGCCGCCGGGGGGAGAAGCTGCGCCGCCAGATCCTGGCCATCCAGGACACCGTGACCTCGGTGGAACGCTGCCGCAAGCCGGTGATCGCGGCGGTGAACGGCCCCTGTGTGGGCGGCGGCATCGACCTGATCACCGCCTGCGACATGCGCTATGCGGCCGACGATGCCTGGTTTTCGGTGAAAGAGGTCGATATGGGCCTGGCGGCGGATGTCGGCACGTTGCAGCGCCTGCCCAAGATCGTGGGCGAGGGCATGGCGCGCGAGCTGGCCTATACCGCCCGCAAGGTGACCGCGGCCGAAGCCGAAGCCATGCGGCTGATCAACCGCCGCTTCGCCACCGTCGACGCGCTGAACGACGGGGTCGCGGCGATCGCGGCCGAGATCGCGTCCAAGTCGCCGCTCGCCATCCGCGGCACGAAGGAGATGATCACCTATGTCCGCGACCACTCGGTCGCCGACGGGCTGAACTACATCGCCACCTGGAACGCCGCCATGCTGCTGTCGGACGACCTGACCGAAGCGATGACCGCCTTCTTCGAAAAGCGCCCGGCGCGCTTCCGCGACTGACCCGCCCCAGGCGGCGCCGCCCGGGGCTGAACGCTCACGGGCGGCGCGCGGGCGATGATCACCGCCGGGATGACGACCGCGATCTTGCGCGCCCGGTCGGCCAGGGTCCCGGCCGATGCCAGGCCCTCGGGCATTTCATCGCGGACGCGCCGGTCCGGATAGCCGCGCTGCTCCGGCCACTGGCAGGATCATGGCAGGACCTTCCGACGGATGGCACAGCAGGCGGGGCCGGTCCGGATCTTCATCGGGCCCTGGCCTGAACGAAAGGCGGACCCCTGACGTCGCAGCATGTCGATCTACGGCATCATCCCTGGCCGGGGCGAGGCCTTTCTGGCGGTGTGCTGGCGGTGACAAGCCGGAACGACGCGGCCATCGCCCGGCGGCCGGGCGGGGGCCCGGATACCCGGCAGTTCACCTGCAATCCCGCGCAGCACCGCCTTGGCATGGGGGCGCGGGACATCGAAGATGTCGTCGATGACGTGGAAAGCCTGGCCCCGGAACAACCTCACGCGCCGCCGCCGCCAGATAGAACAGCCCCATCGGATGCGTGCCCCGGCTGCTGGTATGCAGCGTATCGGGCGCGCTGTCGGCGGTAACGAGCAGGATGCGGCGGATCATCGGGCGTCGGAACCTCGGCCGGAAACGAGTGCAAGACCCCGAACTTCCCACGAAACGTCACAGGCCATCAGCCCTGCCGCAACCGCTCGCGCAGGCGGGGTGCGGCATGATCCAGGAAGGCCTCGATCCGTCGCGGTGCCCGCTCGCGGCCCAGATACACCGCATGCACCACCTCGCTGTCGGCCAGGCAGTCGTCGAGCACGGTGACCAGCCGGCCGGCGGCGATGTCGTCGCGGACATGGTATTCGGCAAGCCGGGCCAGCCCCAGCCCGGCGCGGGCCATATAGCGCATGGTCTCGCCGTCGCTGACCTGGATCCGCCCCTCTACCTCGCGCGCCACCTGGCGGCCGTCGACCGTCATCGGCCAGACCGCGGCGGCGCGGCGGAAATTGAAGCCCAGGCAGTCGTGATCGACCAGATCGTCGGGCCGCCGCGGCACGCCGCGCCGGGCCAGATAATCGGGCGAGGCCACGATCCGCCGCCGCACCTCGCCCAGATGCACCGCGCGCAGGCCCGAATCGCCCAGCTTCCCCACCCGGAAGGCGATGTCCACCCGCGCCAGATACAGATCCACCACCTCGTCGGTGAAGGTGAGATCCAGCCGGATCTGCGGATATCGCAGGGTGAAATCCGGCAGCAGCGGCAGCAGGCAGTGCCGGCCGAAGGGGATGGAACTGTTGATCCTGACCAGCCCCGACGGCACCACCGCCTGGCCGGCGACTTCGGCCTCCATCGCCTCCAGCTCGGCCAGCAGCGCCTCGGCCCGCTCGCGGTAAACCTCGCCCTCGGGCGTCAACCGCAACCGCCGGGTCGACCGCTCCACCAGCCGCACCCCCAGCCGCGCCTCGATCCGCGTGATCAGTTTGGCGGTCGCCGACGGCGTCATCCCCAGCTCCCGCCCGGCCGCACTGAAGGCCCCGCGCGCCGCGACACGCAGAAAGACACGCATTTCCCAGGCGCGGGCGTCGGTCATGGGGTGGGGAGCCGGGAGGTGGGGGCGGACATAGCGGCAACGGCACGCGCCTGCGCCCGACCGCGCAATTCCTCGTAAAGCTCACCCGGCCCCAGCAGGATGTCGCGCAGGCGCTGGCGGACGCGCTCATTGTCCAGGGCCTGGCGGCTCATCGCGGTATGAGCCTCCAGCGCGTCCATGATGGCGTGAAGAAGGCTCTGATCAAGATCGGGGGATGCGGAGAACTGTTCCTTGCTGTTGCTGACCGCCTGCTCGCACAGGGTCTCGGATTCCAGCAGCTTCCCCTTGATGACGCTGTTGACGTAGATCAGCTTGTCGTCATCGGTCATGTCGCCTTCGAACAGGTCGTTGATCCGGGCGATGATCTCGGCCAGCAGGGCCTTTTCCTTGTCCCGGATTTCGCCGCTGCCCGGTGCGGTAAGGGGAGCCAGCTTCTCGGCCTCGCCCGGGCCCAGAGCCAGGGCACGGCGGCCGCGATTGCGCAGGGAATGATGGGTCAACACCACGCCCGACAGATCGACGCCCTCGCGCTCGCGGCCGAAATCGAGCAGGGGCAGCAGGCGGCGATAAAAGATCGCCCTTTTCTCGATATCGGTGTTGCCGTAATCGAAGATCTGCGACAGGAAGGTATAGAGCCGCAGGAAGGCGCCCAGATCGCCCTTGAACAGGACCAGCGCCGCCATCTCGTCGCGGGCGTCTGCTGCCGTTCGCTCGTCCCCGCTATCCCGCGCCGTTTCCAGCATGTGTTGCAGGGTCTTGTAGCGGCGGAGCAGCCGGTCGGCGACGGGGGCTATGGCGGCCTGAAGCTGTGCCTGGCTTCCACGCGGGTCCAGCTCCGCCGCAACCACCCGCTCGACCTCGTTGTCGTCATAATGGCCGAAGGCATCCAGCCGGCTGCGCAGGTCATAGACCAGATCCGGATCGGTAACCGCCGCCAGCTCCGCGGTTTCATAATAGGTCTGGAAGGCCGCCAGGATGTCTTCGGGCTCGTTGACGAAATCCAGGATATAGGTCGTATCCTTGCCCGGATGGGCGCGGTTCAACCGTGACAGGGTCTGCACCGCCTGAATGCCCGCCAGCCGCTTGTCGACATACATGCCGCAGAGCAGCGGCTGATCAAAGCCGGTCTGGAACTTGTTTGCCACGATCAGGATCTGAAAGGCGCTGGTGGCAAAGGCCTCGCGGATGTCGCGCCCGGCAAGATCGGGGTTGAGCATCCGGCTGGTTTCGGTGAACGGATCCGGCGCCAGCTCGGTATCCGTCACCTCGCCCGAAAAGGCCACCAGCGTGCCGATGGAATAGCCCTGCTCGCGGATATAGCGGGTCATCGCCAGCTGCCAGCGGATCGCCTCGCGCCGGCTTGCCGTCACCACCATCGCCTTGGCGGTGCCGCCCAGCAGGGGGGCCACGGTCTCGCGGAAATGCTCCACCACCACCTGCACCTTCCGGGCGATGTTGTAGGGATGCAGCCGCACCCAGCCCAGGATGCCCTTCATCGCGGCGCTGCGCTCCACCTCGCGCTCGTCCCATTCGCGGCCGCCGCTGGCCAGGCGGAAGGCCAGGCGATAGGGCGTGTAGTTCTTCAGCACGTCGAGGATGAAACCCTCCTCGATCGCCTGGCGCATGGAATAGACATGGAACGGCGCCGGCAGGTTGTCGGGGCCGGCCGGGCGCGAGGGATCGGGGCGGCGCCCGAAAAGTTCCAGAGTCTTGGCCTTGGGCGTTGCGGTGAAGGCGACATAGGTGACACCGCGCCGCGCCGCCCGGCCGTCCATGCGGGCGATCAGAAGATCCTCGCTGCCCAGCTCCCCGCCATCGGCCAGATCCTCAAATTCGCGTGCCGACAGCACCTCTTTCAGCTTCACCGCCGCCTGGCCGGTTTGGGAAGAATGGGCCTCGTCGGCAATCACCGCAAAGCGCTTGCCCTGGGTTGCGGCCAGCCTTTCCACCTCGTCCAGCGCGAAGGGAAAGGTCTGGATGGTGCAGACCACGATCTTTCTGGACCCGGACAGCGCGGCTGCCAGCCGTCTGCTCTTGCTGCCGTCGACATTGGTGATGGTCTCCACCACGCCGGTGGTGCGTTCGAAGGCGAAGATCACCTCCTGCAACTGTGCATCCAGAACCGTGCGGTCGCTGACCACAAGCACGGTATCGAACAGCTTTGTGTCGGTCGCATCATGCAGATCGGCCAGGAAATGGGCGGCCCAGGCGATCGAGTTGGTCTTGCCCGATCCGGCCGAATGCTGGATCAGATAGCGGCCGCCGGGCCCGTCTTCGCGCACCGCAGTCACCAGCCTGCGGATGGCGTCAAGCTGGTGATAGCGTGGAAAGATGATCGCCGCGATCCGCTTGCGGGCATCGCGGGTGGCGACGATATAGCGGCCCAGGATCTCCAGCCAGCTGTCCCGCGCCCAGACCTCCTGCCAGAGATAGGCGGTGGCATGGCCGTCGGGTACCGGCGGGTTGCCGGCGGCGCCGTCATGGCCGCGGTCGAAGGGCAGGAAACGGGTGGCGGTGCCGGCCAGTCGGGTGGTCATCCGCACCAGCGTGTTGCTGACCGCGAAATGGACCAGCGCGCCGCGCGGAAAATCCAGCAGCGGCTCGGCCGCGCCCTGGCCGCGCGGGCGGGGGTCGCGGTCGG
This sequence comes from Tistrella mobilis, assembly GCF_041468085.1. Classification (NCBI taxonomy): domain Bacteria; kingdom Pseudomonadati; phylum Pseudomonadota; class Alphaproteobacteria; order Geminicoccales; family Geminicoccaceae; genus Tistrella; species Tistrella mobilis. The sequence goes on from NZ_CP121015.1 coordinate 430,688, forward strand.
TCCGGTACTGGTCGATCGCATCCTCGACCGCCTGGGTAAAATCGGTCTTGAGTTCGGCGGTGGCGACCGGAATGCCGTTCAGGAACAGCACCAGATCCAGGCAGTTCTGGTTGTGCAGCGAATAGCGCAGCTGCCGCACCACCCGCAGGCGGTTGGCGGCATAGCGCGCCTGCAATGCCGGGTTCATCCCCAGGGCCGGCCGGAACTGGGCCAGCATCAGCCGCTGCCGCAGCCCCAGCAGATCCACGCCGTGGCGCAGCACGTCCAGTGTGCCGCGATCATCCAGTTCCCGGCGCACCCGGTTCAGCAGCACATCGGCCGCATCGGCGCCGTGCCGCTGGCACATCCCCTCCCAGGCCTCGGGCTGGGTGTCGCGCAGCCATGCCAGAAGATCCTCGGGGAAGACGGCCCGCCGCCGGTCGTAACCGGCGGCGGCGGCCGGATCATACAGCCAGCCATGCGCCGCCAGATGGGCGCAGACATCATCCTCGAACGCGATCTCCCGGTGCAGACTCATGCCGCCTCCGTCGCCCCCGCCGCCACACGGTCCCGCACATCGATCCGGCCGGTGACGGCGGCGGAAATCAACGCGGCGCGGCGTTCTTTCAGGAGGGTGATGGCTTTTTGGGCCTCGGTGATGAGGGCTCCATACCGCTCCGTCTCCCGACGAAGATGGGCCGCAATATCCTCCTGCTCCTGGCGAGGAGGGAAAGCAAAACGATAACGCCGAAGAGCTTCGGCAGTCAGATGTTCGATGGTCGCTTGATTTCCTCCGGCAACGAATACGCCCTGACGAGTCGCGTTCTCCATGACGAACAAGAAAAATTCAGCAGTGTCCGCCATCTTATCATGAGGTCGAAGCCGGTGGAGTGCCTTCTGATAATAGCATTCCTCCATCTCCCCACGCCAGACCGCAGAGCGTCCCACGTAACTTCCGCCTTCATTTACAAGAAGATCCCCTGCTCTCAAGCTATATCTAACGCGGTCTTCCTGATCAAAATCCATCTCCGGAAGATCATCGATATTGATCTTATCCCACTGAACATCAAAAACCCGGAGATAAGGGCGCAGATTTTTGCCGGTGATTTTGTTTCCATCCAGCATCTTGCCGAGTTGAACCTCATAGCGGTAGGAAACCGGCACCACATCCCAATGCGCCGGCACCTCCCCCAGCCACGCAATCCCGCTGTCCTTCATCGGAACCTGCGGATCGAGCCCTTTGGTCACGGCCCGGGAAATGACCGCCTGCCGCTTTTCCTTCAGCAGATCGATCAGTTTTTCCTGTTCGGTGACCAGGGCGTCGATTCTGGCGGTTTCGCGGTCGAGGAAGGTGGCGATAAGCCTTTGCTCCTCATGAGGAGGGCGCGGGAGTATCCTTTCGTGCGCGAAGTCTCTCGGCAGTCCCGGCACACCTGTGTCCTGGGATACCGAACTCAACTCCGCAATGTGGAGCAGCCAAAACATCCATCTAATGTCTGGATCGCAAGATCTATTATCGACATAATAAACAGTATCGATCCCAAATGAACTGACATCACTCCAATTTAGAGCTCCACACGAACCTTTCCGACCAATAAATATTGCTGGGGATTCCGTATTTGATCGATCATGGTATCCCACGACACCATTTGAGCCAAAAACGGGCACCATACCTTCTTCGTTCCTGATATCGGCAGGAAGGGCTTCTCCGTAAGCGAAGCGTGCGAAGCGCTTCATTGGGCACACCTCCCAATGCGCCGGCACCTCCCCCAGCCATTCAACGCCACTGTCCCGATAGGCCGGATAACGCTGGAAGCTCATGCGCTCAACCCCTCGATCATCGCCTTGATCCGGTCGGTGGTCTGTTTGAGTTCGGCGTCGATCACCTCCAGCGGGCGGGGCGGGGTGAAGACGTAGAAATGGCGATTGAAGGGGATCTCATAGCCGATCCGGGTCTTGTCGTGATCGATCCAGGCATCGGGAGCATGGGGCAGGACCTCGCGGCGGAAATAGGCCTCCACATCTTCATCCAGCGGCACGTTTTCGGTGTCGCGGCGGCTGGTATCGGGGACCGGGCGGCCCTTCATTTTGCCGCGCTGGCCCAGGACGATGCGCCCCGCCTCGTCGCGGGTGGGGCGCTCCACCGTGATGGTGCGATAGCCGAAGGCGGTGTTGGGGAAGATGCGGGATACCGGCCGGCCATCGGCCTCCGCCTCGACGAAATGGCCGAACAGGCGGGTGATCTCGTCGATATGGGCATCCGACAGTTCCTTGCGCTTCGAGCCCAGGCTCTTGCGCATCTTCTGCCACATGGCCGAAGCGTCGATCAGCTGCACCTTGCCGCGACGGGGGGCCGGCTTGCGGTTGCTGACGATCCAGATATAGGTGCTGATGCCGGTGTTGTAGAACATGTCGGTCGGCAGGGCCACGATCGCCTCAAGCAGATCGTTTTCAAGCACGTAACGCCGGATCTCGCTTTCGCCGCTGCCGGCACCGCCGGTAAACAGCGGCGAGCCGTTGAGCACGATGCCGAAGCGAGAGCCGCCATCGGCCACCGGCCGCATCTTGGCGATCAGGTGCAGCAGGAACAGCATCGACCCGTCGGACACCCGCGGCAGGCCGGGGCCGAAGCGGCCGTTGAACCCCTGCTGGGTGTGCTCTGCCCGAACCTCTTTCTCTACCTTCTTCCATTCCACGCCGAAGGGCGGGTTGGAAAGCATATAGTCGAAACGTGCCGCCGGGTGGCCGTCATCCGACAGGGTGTTGCCGAACACGATCTTGGACACGTCCTGGCCCTTGATCAGCATGTCGGCCTTGCAGATCGCATAGGATTCCGGGTTCAGCTCCTGGCCATAGACGGTCAGCCGCGCCTTGGGATTGTGTTCGGCCAGATATTCGCCCGCAATCGACAGCATGCCGCCGGTGCCGGCGGTCGGATCATAGATCGTGCGCACCACATTGGGGCGGGTCAGGACGTCGTCGTCTTCGATGAAGATCAGGTTGACCATCAACCGGATGACTTCGCGCGGCGTGAAATGCTCACCCGCGGTCTCGTTCGACAGTTCGGCGAATTTGCGGATCAGTTCTTCAAAGACCAGCCCCATCTGGTGGTTGGTCACCTGATCCGGATGCAGATCGATCTGGGTGAAGCGCTCCGCCACCTGATAGAGCAGCCCGGCCTTGTGCAGCCGGTCGATCTGGTTTTGAAACTCGAACCGCTCGAAGATGTCGCGCACGGCCGGCGAGAAACCCTCCAGATAGCTCGCCAGGTTCTGCCGGATATCGTCCGGCGCCCCGATCAGCGTCTTCAGGTCGAGCGGCGACGTGTTACAGAAATTATGCCCCGCCACCCTGAGCACGAAGGGTTCGGGGTTGATCCCCTGGGCGCGCTTCGCCGCATGCTCCGCCAGCACCGCCGCCTTGGTGGGGGCCAGCACGCAGTCCAGCCGGCGCAGTACCGTGAAGGGCAGGATCACCCGGCCATATTCCGACTGCTTGTAGTCACCGCGCAGAAGGTCGGCGACCGACCAGATGAAGGCGGACAGGGACTGCTGATTCATGGACGCAAGAAACCTCGGACGGCATCACGACCGGCGTCACCGGCCCCCGGCACCACGGTGCCCGGCAACCACTTCCGCCAGCAAAGGTACCGCAGTATCCCGTCAACCCGCACGAGAAGGCAAGCGGGGGGGCCCGGCTGCCGGGCGACCCATGCCGCCCCCCATCGATCAACACAATTTATAGTTGCATCGTCAACAGTCGATCATCATGTTCGATAATATGCACATGATTGATCCCCATCTTCTGCAAGTGCATATTTCACGCCAATTTTTCGCCCTCCATTGAAATGATTCGACTCACTCTTCGCATATAGATTGCGCTACGGTCTGTGTGACGGGCCTCACATCCGCCCGCTTCGTACAGTCTTCCTGACAACATCATACAACTATTGATAGTGTATCGATCCGGGAGGGACGGATGCCTCAGGATGACCCGATGGCGGGGATCGCCCGCCTTTTGCCCGGCCTGAAGGCCGATCGGCGGACCCCGGCGGCAGATCTCGGCGTGCTGGCCGGAAAGATCGAGACCGGGGGCGCGAACATCCTGGCGGCGCGGCCGCAGGATGCGTTTTCGGTGCTGGCCATGGCCGGGATCGGGCCGGCGGCGGATCTGCGCGGGCTGGCGCCGTCCAGGGTGGCCGGGCCGTTCGTCGATCTGGACGGGCGGCGGCTGTTCGTCGATGTGTTCGAGGCGGGCAAGCTGACGCCGGTGATCCCGAAGGGTGAAACGACACCGCTGATGCTGGTCCCGGGCGGCTCGGCGCGGCGGATGCGCGATCAGATCGCGATCAACATCACCGCCGGCACGGTCTGGATCGCGGCGGGGCTGTTCTCCAGCAAGGCACCGGCGAAGGGCTGGGCCGGGCTGCCGGTTCGGGGCGGCACCGCCCGGTTCGCCGCGGCCACCACCACCGGCACCGCCATCGCCGCCCCGCCCAGGGGCGAAATCGTGCTGGAACTGGGCTATGAACCCGACCCGGCCAATACCTGCCCGGATGCGGCGATCACGGCACCCGCCAAGCTCACCATCACCATCGACGGCGGCAAGGCGACGGTTGCACTGGACGGCGGCGAGGCGCGGTTCGGCGGCACCACCCATGTCGTGGAGCCGGCGGAAAAGGTGGTGTGGCATGCCGCCGAAAACGGCCTCTGGTTCCCGGCCGACATCGCCCCCACGGCAATCGATGCCGCCGGGATCGACTGGCGGGTGGCCGGTTTCGATGCCGGTTTCCGCATCGCCCGCGGCGGCTGGCTGATCCCGGTGGTGGTGAACGCCGCCCCCGAAACCCTGCCCCAGGCCAGCACCAGCGGCCATTGGTGCCTGGCGCTGAAGGGCGATCCGCAGGTCGGCTGGGCGGGGCTGAATGGCCGGGTGCGGATCACCGATCCCACGCTGCTGATCGGCCAGGGCGTTTTCATGCTGATCGACCGCAGCGCCGCCGCCGATCCGGGGGCCGCGACCCGCTTCGATCTCTGGGCGCTGGGGGCCGACATCGCCGGCCGCCAGGGCATCACCGCCACACTCGCCACCGCCGGTGCGGTGGTGATCGGCTGCGCCGGCGCCGGTCGGCATTTCGCCATGGCCGAGGCCCGGCTGGCCGAACGGCTCGCCTGTCCGCGCGACCATGCCGGCCGGCCGGTCGCCACCCGCCCGGTCGCCGCCATGGTGATGATTTCCGAAGAAGCGGGGCAGCTGCGGGCCGATCTGATGGCGACCGGTTTTGCCGGCGATGCCCCGGGCAGCCTGCGCCTGGTGGTGGAAAACGCCGTGCTGGCGACCGGTCTGCCGGCGATCTACCGGGTTTCCGGCACGGTCGATGCCGATGGCGTGATCCGGGCCGGCACGCTGGATCTGGTCTTCGGCCTGCTGAACTGGCTGCCCACCCTGCCCGACCCCTATGTTTCGTCCTGCGCGGGCGGGCTGCCACTGCCCCAGGCCGGGGCGGCCGCACCCGAAGGGGTGCTGCGTGCCGCCGTCAGCTGGTCGGGCGACGGCCCACCGGCCCTCGCCTTCGCCGGCGACCTGCCGCCGCCCCTGCTGGGCTGCGACCTGCCGTCCAAGCCCGATCAACGGCCGGCACGCCTGCCCGATCGCGAACTGGCCGGCCAGACCGCCCAGGGCACGGGGCTTCACGGCGAGGCCCAGCAGGCCATCCGCGACCGCGCCCGCCGTGCCGCCGAAAAGTTCAAGGGCAACGAGGTCTGGCCCAAGGCACAGGCGGGCTTCAACGACCGGGTGGGCACGCTGGGCCGGCGGCCGGGCGTGGCGCTGCTCGACGTCTCGACCCGGCGCCATCAGATCGGCGTGGCATTCGAGACGAGACGCGACCAGCCCCTGACCCATGCCGTGCCCCTGCCCGGCGGCACGGCGCAGATCGAGGGGCTGCGGTTCAAGACCGGTCTCAGGGTCTTCGCCCTGCCCCAGATCCAGTGGGAACCGGTGCGCACGCTGGATGCGGATCAGGATCTGGCGACGCTCGGCTGGTTCCCCACCCCGCTCGCCTCGGCGGGCGACGGCGGGCCGGCGATGATCCGGGGCGCCGCGAAACTGCGGCCGGCCATTCCCGATCTGGCCCTGGAAGAGATGGTCGCCGGCTTCGGCAGCGGCGACCCGCTGGAGGTGCTGACCACCCTGCCCTTCGGCATGATGGCGAAGATCGAGATGAAGGGCGCCGCCGATGCCGATGCCGCGGCCGATACCGCCACCATGCTGCGACCGCGGTTCCATCAGGGCGGGCCGCTTGAAGGCGGCCATCAGCTGAGCCTGCGCGCCGGCACGCCGACCGCGGCGCCGCCCCGGCAGAGCGCCAGCTTCCGCGGCCTCGCCACCCAGACGCCCAATGGTGTCGATCTTGCCTCGGGCGCGCCGCTCAACATTTCGGTGCTGGGCGCCACCGCCGGTGCCGACGGCGCGGTGGAGGCGATGTTCAACAATGAATTCACCCTGTTCCGCCCCCGGGTGCCGGTCACCCGGCTCGATCTGTCGGGCTATGGCAGCAGCACCTTCAGCGACTGGGGCAACCCCTTTGCCGCCTTCGCCGAGGCGGCCAAGGTTCAGTTCCAGGTGATGGTCGGGCGCACGGCGCTGGAGGTGGTGAAATTCGTCAGCGTCATCTACCCCTGGGGGATCAGGGCGACGCGCACGGTCACCATCGAACGCCGCGGCGGAGGCGGGGTGCTGCGCCGCGACAGCGGCTGGCAGGCGGCATCCGCCGGGCTGTTCGATTTCCGCCATGTGCCCGAAGGCGGCGGCGCGCCGGTCGCCCCCGATTACGAGGTCCATCCGGGGTTGATCCGCGGGATTTACGACGTCACCCGCATCCGGCCGTCCGACCGGCCGGCGATCGATCTGCCCGCGGGCGGGCGGGTGCTGCCGATGTATTTCGATGCGGTGGCCGAGATCGGCACCGATGCCGCCCATACCCGCACCCCCGTGCGCGGCATGCTGGGCTGGCTGCATCTGCTGCCGGTGGGCGACCCGATCACCCCCGGCGAACTCGACCAGTTGCTCCGCGTCTATGGTCCGGCGGGCGGGCCGGTAGAGGTGTCGTTGCCGTTGGATGCGTCCGGCTTCCGGATGCGGCTGAAGCGGATAGAGGCGGCCGCAGCCTGGAACGGTCCCAACCCGGCCATCGTCGGCGCACTCGGCGGCGCGCCGCAATTCGGCGCGGGCAACGGTGCCTGGTCGGTGGCGGCCTTCCCCGGCCCGGCCCATCCCGACCAGCCGGGCGAGGCGGTGGCCGCCCCCGACGGCGTGGCGGTGCTGCGCGCGGGCGAGGCCGGCACGCCCTTGGGCGATCGCATCCACGTGCCCGCAGCCGCCCCCATCCTCACCTTCCAGGATCCGCAGGATCTGTTCGCAGGCGCCAACCCGCGCACCGATTACGCCTTCGTCCAGACCACGCCCACCCATGCTTTCGCCTTCCGGCGGCCCCGGATCCAGATCGGCAGTTCCGACATCACCGCCGGCCTGCCGGCGCTGTTCGCCGATGTCTTTGCCCGCACCACCGGTGCCGGGGTCTTCCCGCATCCCGATGCCGCCATCCCGCTCGGCGGCGTCGGCAGCCATCGCCTGAGGGTCAACCCGGCCAATGGCCGCTTCCGGCTGATGCCGCCGGTGGCCATGGCACCGGGGCCGATACAGATCGTGCTCTCGGACGATGCCGATGCCGGCAGCCGGATCGATTACGGCGCAAGCTCGATCACGCTCTCGATCGACGAGGACGGCTGGTCGCTGACCATGCCCAGGGTGAAAGTCTGGACCGATATTCTGGGGCTGACCGACGTCACCGGCCTGCAGACCGACATCGTGGGCGGCAGCACGCTCAGGCCCCGGCTCACGGCCATCCATTCGCTGATGCATCCGGTGCTGGAAAGCATCATGACCTTCCTGCCCGGCTTCTCGTCGCGTCCGGAAATCGCGCCGGTCGACCTGGCGGCCACCAATCTCAAATACAAGGTCAAGCTGAAGACCGTGGCCGAGAAGGAGGTCGAACTCGGCCCCCTGCATCTGAAGGTCGGCGGCGTGTTCGAGGCCGGCACCGACGAGGTCGACATTCCGCCCGACCTGCTGCCCGCCGGCAGCCCGCCCACCGAGGCGCCGGTCGAATTCGTCGGCGGCGGCATCTCGATCGGGCTGGAGGGCGAGATCCCGATGACGCCCTGGAAAGTGGTCTATGGCGCCGAATTCGGGCTCGGCGGCAAGACCTATATGCCGCAGCTGACCACCGACCCCTCGGGCGGTGGTGCAGTGGTCGGCAGTTTCTCCAAGGCGTCGTTCGAGCTGAAGGCCTATATCGGCATCGGCGTCGGCGGCAAGCTGGGGCCGTTCAAGGCCGAAGCCTCGGTCGGTATCGGCCCGGTGATCGTCTATGAGGGCGACTGGGGCTTCGGCGGCTTCGTGTTCTTCGATGCCAAGGTCGACCTGAAGGTCGTCACCGTCGGCGTCTATGGCGAATTCTCGCTGATGATCGTGAAGAAGGTCGACGGCGACTACGCCGCCTATGAAGGTGAGGTCGGCATCTACGTCAAGATCGTGTTCTTCTCGATCAAGGCCAGTATCGGTTTTTCCAAGGAAGACATGCTCTGAGGAGGCTCCGGCCATGGCCGCACCCCGCCTGTCGATTCTGCCTTTCCTTCAGTCCTGGGACGCACCCGCCGGCCGCCTGACGGTGAACCTGCTGCTGGTGCCGGTGGGCGACCCGGCCCAGCCGCTGGGGCCCCCCACCGCCCCGGCCTTCCAGGGCACGACGCTGCGTCTTGCCGCCCATATCTCGGATGATCCCGGGCGGGTGGCGACCCTGGCCGACGTGCCGGCCGGGGCGCAGGTCTTCGATCTGCCGCCGCCGCCGGACCAGGCGGCGCTGTTCGACTGGCTGCGCACGGAATTCAAGCTCACCCTGCCCGAGACGGTGCATGTCCGCAGCAACGACTTCCGGCTGCGCAAATACCTGCCGCTCAGCTATCGCCGCTCTCATGGTTTCGTGGCGCCGAAAACACCGCTCGCCTCGATCGACGACACCTATCACTGCCTGCTGAAATGCCCGCCGCCCCCGGCGCGCCCCACCCCGCCCGAAACCGACGAGATGAGCTGGGGCGAAGGCTTCGCGGTGCTGCTGCGCCAGCCGCCGATCGCCCGCGCCGCCGGGCTCATCCATACCGTCACGCTCGACCTGCCGGAACCGGCGCCGGGCCAGGCCCATCCGGGCGGCTGGCTGTTCTTCTCGCTGGCGGCCGGCCATCCCTTCGCGGCCGAGGCCGCCGCCGATCCGGGCTGGGCGAAGCTCTACGCCACCCGCCTGCCCCGGCTGGACCGGGCGGAGCCCCGGCCGGTTTTCACCGCCACCCTCTTCCCCGTGGCGGCGGATGCCGCGGCGGCGGCGGCGCTGGGGCCGCTCGACCAGGTCTTTCCGGAAGCGGCCGTCTTCGACGACGGCTTCGCCAAGATCGTTCATGCCCGCCAGCCGATCCATGCCGATGGCAGCGCCGAAGACGCGGCCGGCGGCCCGCCGCTCCGGCTCGACCCGGGCATTCAGCTGGCCTGGGACGACGAGGACACGCTGGTCGCCACCAACCGTGCCATCGGCACCGAGATGGACGGCTCTCTTCCCCCTGAGGCGCCGAGTGCCGTCTTCGGCTACCGTGTCGATGTGCGGGCGGCCGGCGATGCCGGCTGGACCTCGCTGCAGGCGGTCACCTCGCCCGGCTTCACGGTCGGCGGTGCGGCGATCCCCGCATTCGATGCCGAGGGCATCGTCGAGGTTCACCCCATGACCGTTGCCGGCCAGTTCTGGCTGCCGGTCTTTTTCGCCCGCTGGGCCGGCGGCTCGCTGGTCGCCCCCGGCGATGACGAAGTGCTGCTGCGCGGGCCGGCGCGAACCGCGGCGCTGCCCTATTCCGGCACCGGTGCCGATGCGGTGCCGCTGCGCTATGGCCGCGACTACGAATTCCGCGTGCGGCTGGCCGATACCACCGGTGGCGGCCCGGCGGCGGATACCGATCCGGTCAACCCGGCCGCGGCGCCGGTGGCACGCCAGGCCTTCCGCCGGATGATCCCCCCCGGCCCGGTGCGCAGCCGCGACCTGGACGGGGCCGGCGCCCACACGCCCCGGCATTTCCAGATCCAGCGGCCGCGGATCGGCTATCCACAGGCGGTGTTCACCGGCTTCCCCGGTGCCTTCGACCATCTGGCGGCGATCGGCCGCGCCAATCAGGGCCGGCCACCGGCCGCCTGGGTGGTGCCCGACATGCCCGATCCGGATGCCGAGCTGCTGGAGATCCGCGTCCTGGTCCAGGCGCCGCGCTTCGACCCGGCCGGCGGCGATGCCAGCTTCACCGAGCTTTACCGCACCACCCGCGCCTTCCCGGCGCTGGTCGATCCGGCCGCCCCGGCGGTGCTGGACCTCACCCTCGACTGGGTGGATTGCGCGCGCCTTTCCGACATCGCCTGGCCGATGGATGGCGGCCTGCCCGGCGCCGGGCCGGTGGTGGTGCCGCGCGGCCGCAATGTCCGGGTGCTGGTGCGGGCGCTGGGCCGTGCGGATCCGGGCTATTTCGGGTCTGAGGCCGCGCGTCTGGGCAGCCCGGGAGAGCTGTGGCCGGGCACGGTGACGGTGCCGCTCTCGCCCGAACCGCCACTGTTTGCGCCGACCACCGATCAGGAGCGTCTGGCCTCGGTCTTCCTGCAACCGGAAGTGCCGCGCGCGGCCGAAACCGCGGTGGCGGCCGCCCAGCCGGGGGCCACGAAGCTGATGGTCACACGGCTTGCCGCCGCAACCGGGCTGGTGGCAGAGGACGGCACGCTCTACGGCGTCCCCGGCCGGCGCACGGTATTCGGCTGCGCCGGGCTGAAACATCACCTGGCGCCCGATGGCGGCGCGCTGACCCTGACCAGCCCGGTGGAGCTGGAACAGGTCTGGCTGAACCTGGTGCGCCTCAGGCTGGATCGCGACTGGAGCTGGACGGGGTTGTCCAGCCCCGCCGTCACCGTCTCGCGGCGGGTGGAGCTGCTGCCGATCGGCCAGATCTCGACCCGGTCGCTCGGAAGCATATCGGTCGATCATGCGATCAACGGCCAGGCGCTCAGGGCCGCCCCCGACCGCGAGAGCCTGGATCTGGTCTTCCTCGACGCGCTGGAACCGCCCACCGGCCCCGACGGCCACCCTTACGAGGTCCGTCTGACCTATAGGCTGACCGCGCGTTTCGACGATGGCGGCACGCAATCGGTGGAGGTGGAAACCCGGCTGCCGGTCGCAACCGCGCCCAAGGTGGCGCCGAAACTGGTCTCGGCCGGCCATGCCTTTTCCGACTACACCATCCTTGGCGATTACGAGGCGACCGGCCGGCGGCGGCGCATGCTCTGGCTGGAATTCGAACCCGACCCCGCCCGCGACCCGCGCGACATCATCTATGCCCGGGTGCTGCACCATACCCCGGATCCGATGCTGATGCCGGGCTGGGAACCGGCGGCCGACCCCGCCCCCTATGCCGGGCTCGACCTCGACCCCGAGGCGGTGCGGGTGATCCGCCCCGGCCAGGGCGACGACCATGCCGGGCTGAACGCCATGCAGCCCCTGATCAAGGCGGTGGACAGCGACGTGCATTACGCCCTGCCGCTGCCGGCCAATCTCTCCAGCCAGTCGCCGGAACTCTTCGGCTTCTTCACCTATGAATTCCGGGTCGGCCATCCGCAGGGCACCGAGGCGGCGCCCTTCTGGTCCACCGCCCAGGGCCGCTTCGGCCCGGCGCTGGTGATCGAAGGCGTGCAGCACCCGGCGCCCGATCTCGCCTGCGCCATCCGCCGCACCCGCGCCGGCATCACCGCCAGCGCCGGCTATGCGGTGGCGGTGCAGGATGGCCGGGTGATGCGCATCCAGCCGCCCAATACCGAGATCTGGTTCGTGCTCTACGGCCGGGTCATGCAGGCCGACGGCCAGAGCTGGCGCAACATCCAGCTCGACCTCCGCCGTGCCCACCCGGCCCCCCGCCGCCCGACCCATGGTCGCCCGGTCGCCCGCCACCTGCCGCCCACCGGCCATGCCGCCTGGACCACGGCCGACATCGAAGCCCGCCTCGCCGCCTTCGGCTTCGACGACGCCACGCCGCTCACCGCACTCGCCATCGAACTCCTCCCCGAACCCAACGGCGCCTTCGACGCGCCGCTGGCGGGCGATCTGGGCCAGGTGAGGATCCTGCGCACCTCGCCGCTGGTGTCGGTGGGTGGGGCGTGTTGTCCGCCGGAGGTTTGAGGGGCAGACCTGTGCGGCGCGTTGACGTGCCGCACAGGCTGAGGCCTACGCGCCTTTTCGCGGGCCACCATCCAATGAAAACTGCAAGCGGCCAAAAGCACCTTCCGGAAAGAACACGTTGAACACCTGGCCGGCGGTCATGTCCGGAGGTGATACAGCACCATATTCGGCTTCATTGCGTTCGCATTTTCGGGCGATGGACTCCACCTTCAGAAGTCCCGGCCTGACTACATCGGCAAGCAATCTGAAGGCATGCGACCAACGGCGCCGCTTCACCGGTTCGAGCAATAGAGAATTGATAAGGTTAGGCAGATCAGATAGATGTATTCTCGTTTGAACAGTAATTTCGTTTCTACGAAGTGTTGCCAATGCACCGAATGCGGCCATTAGATCATAAGATGAACCCAACGCATCCCATTGCATGCCACCGAATCTTGTAGCAACTTTATTCCATATTATTTCTGCCGTGGCATGATCATTGATCTTCAATGCTTTGTAAAAATTATCGCGGGCGCCGGCCAGTTCTTTATCCCTCTCGACGAGACGATTCAGATAAGCATCATAAGAAGCATGAATTGATCGAGGACGACTACCCGCTGTTCCCCAGTTCAAATCCTCTGGAGAAACAATCTTTGTTTTCCACATTGGAGAAAACTGCTCTGATACCGCCCCTGGTAGAAGCCGGTGGAGCTTGAAACGCGGTGCACCGACCTTCCGTGCCTCCGCCATAACCTCGTCATCCAGCCCAAGAATCTGGCCGTCATTCCGCAGATAGATATCCTTGAAAGCCCGCCGGTCAGATTGCCAGTTGGAGCTGTCGACAACCCAGACCAGCCGGATGCCGTTGGCTGCATAGAAATCTTCCCGACGGACGATGTTCGGGAGTTGGGTTGTCGCCAGCTGGATTTCGAAAGCTGCAGGATCACCGCGCCACGATTTCGCGAAAACATCCGGGAAGGCATATCCCGTCTCACCCGCTCCTTTTATATACTGTTCCTGACTGACACGGGCGCTGGCCGTGTCCGGATCAAACTCCAGGTTCTCCTGGATCATCGCTTTCAGTTTTTTATGGCGATCGCTCTCTTGATTGCCGCCGAATTTCTCGGCGTCTATCGATCGGACATCTCGCGCATTCGCTGATGCCCACAGGCAATTTTTAACTTCCGTACCGAAATGATAACAATGGCGGCGGCCCCTGGTGGATTCCCGCGCATAGACGGGGTGTCGGCAACAACCACACCGCAGAAGGGGCTTATCGGTTTTACGGGATCGGGTTGCCTTGGCACGCAACTCGGTCCATTCGGTTTCTGACAGCGAATGCAGGTATGAGTCAGCGCGGATTGGCTCATCCAAAGCCCTTCCATCATCTATGAATACTGCCTCGACTGTCAGTCCACCGATTCTCATGGCCACATAATATAATGAATGTGAGCGCTCGCTAAACGGAATAAGGCGAGCACGGTCAGCAGGTTCATAGTCAGGCCCACTACCCTTGAGTAGGTCGGCTCGATACGAGCTGACTTGCCATTCAAGCCGTCTCTCAGATTCTGAAGTCGTGACGTACGGCGCGAACGGTCAGACAGGACGCGCTCATGGCCAGACAGAAGCATGCAGCCACCGCCAAAGCCGTTCTGGATACGCTAGGGCGGGGCGATACCGGCACCATATCGCGGCTCAATGCCAGGACCTGATATGATGGTCATGCTCGATAACAAATTCTCTGGCACCTACGCCAAATGAGGGGCCAGTCCCCGCTCATGATCATCCGTCACATCTGGCGTAGCGACTTTCCTTGAGCAAAGCAATTTGCAGATAGTTCTGACATAGAATGCTATGCGCCACGTTACATCCAACAGCGGATCCCCAGGTTTTCTGCGGCTCAGGTGCGTGGATTGAAACACTGCCCCGCATAGAAATGCTCGGACGCCAAGCGGCAAATGGCGCGGAAAATCTTCCGCGTTGCGGCACTGCGGAGTGACGCAAACATCTGTACACCTTCTGTGTACACCCGGCACGCCTAGGCAAAATCTCTAGGAACGATTTCCGGAGCAACTGCAGAAGACGCACTTCTGCTCATGGATCGTGCTTCTATGCCTGGACTCACGAAGCCGAGTGGGTTTAGGATGCCGTCTGCTTCCCTTCGGAAAAGCGAAGGGCCCGGTGCTTCCAACACCGGGCCCTTCCGAAGGGAGCTATCGTTATAACCGCTCAAGCTACTTCGAATAGGGAGGTAAGTCCCCTAAAAGCTCCTTCATACACACTCAGGGTAACAGGGGACCTCTTCTCATTCAAGGTGCTTTCGCCTTGAAGAAAGGTTCCGCACATGCGGACATATCGCACACCTTCTCGGAAGATATCTCCCTCTGATGTTCCGTTCATCAAGCGGCGCATCCTTAACGGAGAGTTCCTGAACCGGATCGCTGCTGACTATGACGTGAATCCAGGACGCATCTCCGAGATCAAGACTGGAAAATGCTTCGGCGATATTCCGCCGGCGCCATGACGCCGGTGGAATGAGAGCAGAGATCGGGGAGGCTTTGGCATCCCCGATTTCGTTTCTGAAAGGAGCATCAGCCACAAGATGTTGTGGATTGAGGGGTGGTCCCCTCACCCCCCAACCGCGCAATCACCTCCTCCACCCCCACCACATCGGCATATTTCGCCTGCAGATCGAACAGATTGGCCTCATGCGGCCCCGGCGCCCGGTCGCCCACCGCTTCGCGGACCACGATGGGGATGAAGCCGTGCTGGAGGGCGTCGAGGGCGGTGGCGCGGACGCAGCCGCTGGTGCTCACACCGGTGATGATGGCGGTATCCACGCCGAGCGCCGTCAGCGTCGAGGCGAGCGAGGTGCCGAAGAAGGCGCTGGCATATTGTTTGGTCACCACGATTTCGCCGGGCGCGGGCTCCAGCCCGCGGGCGAAGCGGCCGAGCGGTGAGCCGCGGTCGAAGACCTTGAGCGCTGCGACCTTGCGATAGAACAGCCCGCCATCGGCGCCGCCCGCCTGGTATTCGACATTGGTGAAGATCACCGGTATCCCGGCGGTGCGGGCCGCGGCCAGCAGACGGTGGATGGCCGCCAGCATGTCCTCCACCCCGGCATAGAGCGGCGAGCCGGGCTCGAAATAGGCCTGGACCACATCGACGATCACCAGCGCCGGGCGCCGGCCGAAGCCGAGCGCGCCCATGAAGCCGGCGCCCTGATAGTCCGTGGTGAGATCGGTGTCGGCGGTCATGGGCGGATCCTCGATGGGAAGGGACGATGCCGGACGGGGGGGCAATCAGCGCAGCGGCGAGAAGGCGGTGGGCACCAGGATGCGGTTTTCCATCGCCTGGATGAACGGCGTCACCCTGGGCAGGAAGGCGCGCCAGTCGTCCGAGGCGGCGAGTGCGGCGCGGCGCCTCTCGCGATCGGCCATGTCCTCATAGCCCCAGAGATGGACCACGCCGTTGATCATGCCGACCTCGGTGGTGAAATAGCCGATCAGATTGCCCAGGATCGGCCGGATGATGCCCAGCCCCTCGCGCTCGAACACGGTCAGGAAGTCGCGCAGATGGGCGGGGGCGATGGTGTAGCAGCGTTCCTCGACGATCATGCCGGCATCTCCCGGCGGGCAGCTTCCTTCGCCTGCGCCTCCTTCGCCTGTGCCTGGCGCCACCAGGCCGCCATGCGCCCGCCCAATGGCCGGTCGAGCAGGGTTTCGGCCAGGGCGACCGCATCGAACAGCCGCCGCCAGTCGATACCGGTCTCGATGCCGGCCTCGCTCAGCATGAAGACCAGATCCTCGGTGGCGAGATTGCCGGCGGCGCCGGGCGCGAAGGGGCAGCCGCCCAGGCCGCCGAAGGCGGCGTCGAAGCGGCGGATGCCCGCCTCCAGCCCCGCCCAGGCCATGGCCAGCGCCAGGCCGCGGGTGTCGTGCAGATGCAGGGCCAGCCGGTCGGTGCCGACACCGCCGGCCAGTGCGGCGACGATGTCGCGGATCTGCGCCGGGTTGCCGGCCCCGATCGTGTCGGCGATCGCGACCTGATCGGCGCCGGCCGCGAACATCTCTTCGGTCAGCGCCACCACCCGGGCCAGCGGGGTTTGCCCCTCGTAAGGGCAGGCGCAGGCGGCGGCGACATAGGCGCGCACGAAAACGCCCTCGGCCTTCGCCCGCCCGATCACCTCGCAGCAGACGGCGCGGGCCTGGTCCAGCGACATGTTGATGTTGCGCCGGTTCAGCGTCTCGGTGGCCGAAAGCACCAGCGCCACCGCCCGGGCGCCGGCGGCGGTGCCGCGCTCATAGCCGCGCATGTTCGGCACCAGCGCCATGTAGTCGACGCCCGCCCGTGCCGGCAGGCCGGCGAGCAGGGCCTCGGCATCGGCCAGCTGGGGCACCGCCTTCGGGCTTACGAAGCTGGTGACCTCCAGCGAGGTGAGGCCGGCCTCCAGCAGCAGCCCGGCCAGGCGCAGCTTGTCGGCGGTGGCGACATGGACCGGCTGGTTCTGCAGCCCGTCGCGCAGCCCGACCTCGGTGATGGTGACGCGATCGCTCATCCGCTCTACTCCCCTCCCGGTCCTCAGCCGATGATGCCGCGGGCGCGCAGCGCGCCGCGTGCCTCGGCGCCCAGCCCCAGCAGCTCGTCCAGCACCTCGTCGGTATGGGTGCCGAGCAGCGGCGGCGGGGTATAGACCTCTTCGGTCATGCCCGACATCTTCACCGGATTGCCCGGCATCTCGACCCGCCGTCCCGAGGGATGGGCCACCTCCACCACCATGCCGCGGCCGCGGATCTGCTCGTCGGCCATGGCATGGGCGATGTCGTTGACCGGTGCGCAGGGGATCTGGTTGCCGAACCGCGCCAGCCAGTGCTCGCAGCTCTCGGTCTCCAGGATCTCCTGCAGGCGGGCGTTGATGAAATCGCGGTCGGCCCAGCGGCCGGGCTGGGTGAGATAGACCTCCTTGCGCAGGTCCGGCGCATCCAGAATATCGACCAGCCGCTGCCAGAACTGGTCGGTGATCACCGCCAGGATCACATGGCGGGTTCTGGTGCGATAGGTGTTGTAGGGCACATGGACGAAATGGCCGTTGCCCGACCGGCCGGGCTCGCGGCCCGACAGCGACTGCATGGTCGCCATGTAGTTCAGCATCGACAGCTGGCAGTCGAGCATCGAGATGTCGATATGCTGGCCCTGGCCGGTGACGTTGCGCTGGTTGAGCGCCGCCAGAATGCCGATGGCGGCGAACAGCCCGCCGCCCAGATCGCCGATCGGGATGCCCGCCCGCAGGGGCGTACCGCCCGCCTCGCCGGTCAGCGACATGCCGCCGCCGATGCCCTGGGCGACCAGATCGAAGGCCGGCCGGTCGGGATTGGGGCCGGTCTCGCCGAAGCCGGTGACCGAACAGGTGATGATCCGCGGGTTGATCGCCGACAGCGTCTCGTGGTCGATGCCCAGTCGGCCGGTGACGCCGCGGCTGTAATTGTCGACCACGACATCGGCCTTCCGCACCAGATCATAAACCAGCGCGCGGCCCTCTTCGGTCTTCAGGTCGACGGCGACCGACTGCTTGTTGCGGGCGAGGGTGAGGAAATAGGCGCCCATGCCCTCGATCGAATGATCGGGATCCTTCGCCAGCAGCTTGCGGGTGCCCTCGCCGGTCTTCACCGGCTCGATCTTGATGGTGCGCGCGCCCAGATCGGCCAGCAGCATCGTGCCATAGGGCCCCGAGAGCATATGGGTGAAGTCGAGGATGATGACATTGTCGAGCGGTCGCATTCAGGGGGCTTTCGGTTCGGCCGGGGGGGAGAGGGAAAGATCGGCCACCAGCGCATGGCGGGCGGCATGGACATGGGCGCGCATCACGGCACCCGCCCAATCGGCATCCCGCGCGCGGAAGGCATCCACCAGCTCGCGGTGATGGGCCATGCTGCGGGCAAGCTGGCGGTCGTGATACCGCCGGAAGGTGCGGTGGACCAGGATCAGATCGACGGTCTGGGTCAGCAGCCCGGCCAGGCGGTCATTGCCGCAGGCGGCGGCGATACGGGTATGGAAATCGTGGTTGAGACCGGTGATCCGGTCGAGGAAGCCGGCCGGTCGGCTGACCGCCAGATCCTCCATGCGGGCCGCCAGCACCTCCAGCGCGTCGATATCGGCGGCCGTCAGATGACGGGCGGCCTGCTCGGCCACGGCGGCCTCGACCAGCGCCCGCACCGCAAAGATCGCCTCCAGATCTCCGATGCTCCAGCTCGACACGAAGGCGCCGAGACCGGGGGTCAGCACCACCAGCCCTTCGGTGGCGAGCCGGCGGAGCGCTTCGCGAACCGGTGTGCGACTGACGCCCGCCGTCTCGGCCAGATGCTCTTCCCGCAAGCGGTCTCCGGGGCGGAAGCGGCCGTCCAGAATGCCGGTGCGGATGGTGGCATAGGCACGCGCCAGGGCGGTTTCGGGTGGGGCGGTCTCGATGTCGGTGAGGGACGTCACGATGACAGCCTTCTTCAGTGCTTCAGCAGCAGCGATCCCCAGCCATCGATCCGGTCGTCGATCCCCTGGGCGCGCAGGGCATGCCAGAAGATGGCGGTGTTGATCGCGATCACCGGCTTGCCCAGCCAGGTTTCGGCGAAACCGGCCAGCCGTGCCATGGCGAGGTTGGTGCCCACCTGAACCACGGCGTCGACATCGGGCCCGTCGACCTCGCGGATCGCGGCGGCAAGCTCCGCCTCCCCGACATGGGCGATCTTCACCGGGCTTGCGCATTTCAGCCCCTTGATCCGGGGCACCTCGTAGCCGCATTCCTCGAAGAAGCGCACGACATTGCGGTCGCCGACCGGCTGATAGGGCGTGATCACCGCGATGCGTTTCGCGCCGTAAAGGCCGAGCGCGGCCTGGCAGGCATCGGACCCCATCGAGACCTGAAGCCCGGTATGGGCCTCCAGCTCCGCCTTCAGCCGGCGGCTGGCGGCGAGCCCGTCCCAGAAGGTTTCGGCCGAGATGCCGAGCACCAGCCGGTCGGGCTCGCAGGACATCACGCTGTCCACCGCGGCCATCTGGGCCTCGGCGATCAGCCGGATCAGCTCGTTGAAGTCGTCGTCATTGTGGAGCGCGATGTTGGGGATCGCGATCCGGGCAATGTGGCTGGTGACGCCAGGGGGCGCCATCCGGTCGAATTCAGGCTGGACACTGGTATTGGTGCTGGGGACCAGCACGCCGAACTTGGCACGCCACCCGAGACTGTCGCCCATGTGAGTCTCTTTCATATTTGCGTTAGCCCCTCGGCCCAAGCGGGCACCGAGTCTTTTTAGCCCCTCGCCGGGCGGGTGCTCCGCACCCTTGGCCGCCGCCTCAATGGCGGCTGGGGGAGTCTTTTCCGTCCCTCGGCCCAAGCGGGTGCTGCCGCACCCTTGGCCGCCGCCGGGTCTTTTAGCCCCTCGCCGGGCGGGTGCTCCGCACCCTTGGCCGCCGCCTCAATGGCGGCTGGGAGCCAGGATTGGTTGAGGTTGGTGATTGTCATCCATCACGACCACAGAACCAGGCGGCCCGAGGGCAGGCGGCCGATGAAGGAGCCGATGGAGATGCGGTCATGGCCCGGGGCGGCGCGGCCGCCGGCGATCTCGTGCGGGTTGCGGGTGTTGAAGATGACCACGTCGCCCGCAACCGCCCGGAAGGTGAAGCGCTCGGCGCCGGCCACGGTATCGGCCGGCAGGCCGTAGCTCTGCGGGATCTCGCCCGGCGCGTGGACGGGATCCCAGGGCGCGTGATGAACGGTGGTCTCGCCCCCATCCACCAGCTCCTGGGCATAGAAATTCCAGCCAAGCTGCGCATCGATCGCCGCGATGTCATAGGCGGGTGAGTTGACCGGCGCCCAGTCGGCATGCAGATCCACGCCCTCCGAGGCATGCCGGATGATGCCGGCGTAATAGCGCCCGCCGGCCTCTTCGGCGATGCCGACCCCGGCGGGGCTCACCGCCGCCAGCCGGTCGATCAGCCGCCCGACCGCATCGAAGGCCCGGGCCTGCACCGCATCGCGCCGCGCCTCGACCGCCGTGGCATCGCGGAAATAGTCGGATTTGGGCCGGTCCCAGCGATATTCGTACTGGGCGAGGCCGATATAGCCGATCCGCCGCTTGACGCTGTAATAGGAAAGCTCCGCTTCCGAGACCGCCTGCGCAAAGGCCGCGCATTCGGCAGGGCTCGCGAAGCCGGGGATGCGGATCGCCGGGATCTCGTCATCCAGCAGCGCGCGCAGGCTGTCCGCGGTCAACGGCGCTTCGGCGGCCGATCGCCAGCGCGGCCGGGTGGGAAGGCCGGCGCCTGTATACAGCGGCGCCGGGTGATGGGTTGCAAGCGTCGCCACGGCCCTCACTCCCAGGTCTTGCGCGGCGGCGACTTCACCTCGACCTGAAGGCAATCCTCCAGCGCCTCGCTGTAATGCTCGACACCCACCGGATGGACCCAGGAACTGCCGGGGGTGGCAATAAATTCCTCACCGCCAATCACCAGCCGCATCTTGCCGCTGATCAGATAGGCAACGGTCTCGTGATCCATGTGCTTGTGCACCGGATCGATCAGGCCTTTCTTGCGGAACACTTCCAGAAACAGGATATGCTCCCCCACGGCCATTTTCCTGACCGTGACATGCCCCTGTTCCTCGACCCCCTCTACCCGGTTGATCACTTCCGGCACCACATCGGCCGAATTGACGTGCAGATGGCTGGTCCGCTGCATGATGCGCTGATCGTCCACGACTCGTCTCCCTGATTGTTGCTTGTGCCCGGCCGGCTGGGGCGCGGCCGTTTTGTCTGGACAATTTACTGTATGCAGAGGGCGGGGGTGGGCGCAAGGGGATTTGTCCGGACAATATGAATCCTGCCAGACTCCCGACTCAGTGACACCTGGAACGCAATGATGGCCGCCGGCACGACGGCCGAAACATCGTGCTCCTCGCGGCAATCGGCGTTACATAATATTATATATCAATAGCTTAATGAGATTCATCCGGCGAATTCATCAACCTTGATTGTCCTTGAACATCAACATTTATGACATTATGATTGAGTTATGACAATACATTAATGTCCTATGCCATTATGGACGGCCGTGCGCCACCGCTGCCCTCCGGCATCTGACAGTCGCGGATCCTGGTGCCTTCAAACCGGTGCGCCTGACGGCGGGCTTCACGGTCCACCACGACGACATCGTCCGAAGACCCGCAGAGCAGATCCGACCCGTTCGTTGTGCAAGGAGAAGACCTATGTCGCTGGTCTCCGAGAACTTACGCCCCGCCGCCGCCCCCACCGCCGCGACCGACGATGACATCCGCGACGTCCTGGCGCTCGTCACGCCAGAGGACTATCAGGCCGCCTGCGATCAGCTGGCCCGCATGTACGGGCTGCGATACAGCGAGGCGGCCGGGCATCCGCTCAACATCAAGACCATCATCAAGGGGCGCGATATCACCTTCGCGCAGGGCGTGTCGCTGTCGTCGCGGATGTTCATGCTTCTGCACAGCCTGGGGCACTATTTCTTCATCTGCGCGGCGAAGGACAAGAAGATCGAGCGCTATGCCTACATATACGATCTGCGCGGCGTGCAATCCGCGCTGCACTATTATGAAACCGAAGGCCAGGCCAACGGGCTCGATGCGCCGCCGGAGATGACCGACCAGAAGCGCAAGGATCGGGTGTCGTTCGAAGTCGGCGCCAATAATTTCGCGACCGACCTGCTCCGCCATATCGGCTTTGCCAAGGGCGAGAAAGTGGTGCGGACCTATGAGGCCGGGGATATCAACTACATTGTCGACGTCTCGGGCTATGGCAAGAACGCCATCGTGCCGACCGACGGCGATTATCTGCGCAAATATGTCTGCGCCGGCCTGACGATCGATCCCGACGACACCTATGACGACGGCGTCTACGATGCAACCAGCTTCCGCGTCGACGGCATCGACTGGGACTATATCGAAGACATCAAGCTGGAAATTCATTTCTTCTAGGATTGTGCGACGGGGGATCGACCATGTTGGACGCCGTATCGGTCGCGGCCGACCTGCGACCAACCGCCGCCGAGGCGGAAGAAGCCGTGCGGACGCTGCTCCGCTGGGCAGGTGATGATCCGGACCGCGAAGGATTGCTGGGGACGCCGGACCGGGTCGTGCGCTCCTATGGCGAATTCTTCGCCGGCTATGCGATGGAGCCGCAAGACGTTCTCAGGCGAACATTCGAAGAGATTGAAGGCTACGACGAAATCGTGGCGCTGCGCGACATCCGGTTCGAAAGCCATTGCGAGCACCATATGGTGCCTGTGATGGGAACCGCCCATGTCGCGTATCTGCCCCGGACCCGGGTCGTGGGCATCTCGAAACTGGCGCGTGTCGTCGAAGGCTATGCGAAACGATTCACCATCCAGGAGAAAATGACGGCGCAGATCGCCAATGCCATCACCACGGTTCTTGAACCGCGCGGCGTTGCAGTGATCGTCGAGGGATCGCACCAGTGCATGACCACGCGCGGCGTGCACAAGCCGGGCGTCGCGATGATCACCAGCCGGATGACCGGCGTTTTCCGGGAAGATCCCGGGGCGAGGCTGGAGCTTTTTTCGCTCCTCGGCATGCGGCCCGGTGCCGGTCCGGAGGGGGGCTGTTGACGTCGACCAGTGCCTTGAAAGGCGCCCATCAAAACCGGGACCGGCGAAGCGGGGGCCACGAAAGCGGGGAGATGGGCGCCTGGTTCGCAGTGCTGTGGGTCTGCCTGTTCATCATCGGTTCGGCGGAAGTCGTCGCCGGGCCGATGATGACCGTGATGGGCGCCCATTTCGGCGTGCCGTCCAGCCGCATCGCTCTGCTTCCCGCCGCCTATGGTCTGGTTTACGCGGCGGTCGCACTTGCCGCAGGCCCGCTCGCCGACCGCCTGGGGCGGAAACGGATGCTGACGGCCGGCCTTCTCGGTCAGGCCGTCACGCTCTCGATCCTGCCGCATTGCGGCAGCCTCACCATCGCGGTCTGGCTGTCGGGCCTGGCGGGGTGCAGCGCCGCGATCATCCAGCCCAACGCCTTGACCATCGTCGCCGACCAGGCACCGCCCGACGATATCGGCCGGTGGATCGCACGGGTCTTCGTCGGGCTGATGGCGTCTTTCGTGATCACACCGGTCGTGGCCGGCTGGATGGCGAGCGGCACAGGCTGGCAACATGCCTATCATGCCCTTGGCGCGACGGCGTTTCTCTGCGCCATCGGGGTGGTCGCCCTGTGCCCGCCGGGCAAGCGGGGGCGTCCGGCATCCTTCTTCGCCACGCATGGCGCCGCCCTGCGAACGCCAGGCGTGCGGTCCGGCCTTGCGACCAGCTTTCTGTGGCTGGGATGTGCCGCCGGCTTCGGCGCCATCGTGGCCAATGTCGCGGCCCGCAGCCTGCCGATCACGACCGCGGGGGCGGGGCTCATCGCGGCATGGTTCGGGTTTGTCGTCATCCTCGGCAATCTCAGCGGCCATGCCCTTGAACGGCGCTGGCCGGGCCGGGCGCTGCCGGCCCTTGCTGCCGCCTCGGCCATCGGCATCGCCCTCTTCGCCCTGCCCGCGGGCTCACCCTATCTTCTGGCAGTTGCGGGAACACCCTGGGCCTTCGGCTACGGGGCCGCGGGGCCGCTTCACCACGCACGGCTGAACCATCTCTCCGAACGGTGGCGCAGCACGATCAATTCCTATCACGCCAGCCTGCTCAATCTTGGAATCTTCGCGGTGTCGGGCCTGTATGCCGTCATGACACCGTACCTGTCGCCAGGCTGGTTCTGCGTGGTCATCGCCGGTCTCTGTTTCTCGGGAACGGTCTTCATGCCCGGCACGGGGCGCAGCCTCTCTGCCGCAAGGGCCGGGAGGTGACAACCGCATTACCCCTTCCCCCTCCCCTGATGCATACTGCCCGCCGCCACGCACAGCATCGTGAAGGGGTCCATGGTGACGGGGTGGAAGAAGGCCGGCGCGGTCTGCGTCGGGACGGTCGGGTTCGGGCTGGCCTGGCGGCCCGCACCGTCTCATCCCAGTTTATGACCGCCAATACCGCGCCGCCCATGAAGCACACGCAAAATTTCCACGACGCCCGGCCTGACCCGATAGAGCACCAGATAGGATCCCGCCACCACATGGCGCACGCCAGGGCCCAGATCATCGCGGCGGCGGCCGGACAGGGGATAGATCAGGATCTGACGGAAACGGCTCTCGATCGCCTCGACGAGTGCAAAGGCGGCGCGCGGGTTATGATCGGCGACATAGAGCGCAATGCCTTCCAGATCCGCCGCCGCCTGCGGAAGAAGCCGAAGCTTCATATGTCGTCGGGACGTCGGGATCTGTCGTCGGAAAGGCGCACGCGCAACCTCTCGCGAAGCCCCGCGAAGACCTCTTCGGCGTCGATCGACGGGCCGCTGTCGATACCGGCCTGAACCAGATCGCGCAATTCGTCGACCGTGTAGCCCAGCAGATCGCGACGATCGTGCCATTCGCGCACGGCCTCGCCGATCACCTCGCTGGTCGAGGCGTATTGGCCCGTCTGCACTGCATCACGGACGGCCCCTGCCATGTCTGGCGGCAGGACAACCGTCATCTTCTCGACGTCCGCCATAGCGCACCTCGTTCACCAATCGTTCTAAAGACTAAGCGATCCACGCCATAGCGGCAAGGCCCCGGCCGCTTTCCAGGACAACCGGCCGATACCACCCCCGCCCCAACCGCCCCGCCCCAAGCGCCCCGCCCCAACCGCATTACCCCTTCCCCCCTCCGCTGATGCATACTGCCCGCCGCCACGCACAGCATCGCGAAGGGGTCCATGGTGACGGGGTGGAAGAAGGCCGGCGCGGTCTGCGTCGGGGTGGTCGGGTTCGTTCTGGCCTGCATGGCCGGCAGCTGGCTGTCGGCGGTGACCGGGATCGGGCTGCCGGGGCAGATTCTGGCGGTGCCGATCGTACTGGCGGTGCTGGCCTGGCTGCCCGCGGCGCGGCGGCCGGTAGAGGCGGCGGGGGATGTTCTGCTGCCGCTGCTGGGGCTGTTCCTCATCCCGCCCGCCACCCGGGCCCTGCAGGCGATGGTGGAAGATCCCGGGCGGCTGCCGGGGCTGCTGCTCGCCATCGGCCTGACCCTGCCGGTGACGGTGGCGGTGACGGTGGGCGTGTTCACCCGCCTGAGGCGGCAGCCGCCGATGCCGGCGGCGGAGCGCGGGGATCGGGGACATGGCTGATCCGGTCACCGAGCTTCTGGCCTGGGCCGGGGCGCTGTCCTGGCAGACGCTGGCCCTGCTGGCGCTCACCTTCGCGGCCTGGGCCGCGGCGCGGCGCTTGTGGGCGGCGGCGCGAGGCTCCGCCTTTCTGACCCCGGTGCTGACCGCGGCGGTGCTGATCACCGGCGTACTGACGGCGATCGATCTTCCGGTCGGTGACTACGGCCGCGCGACCACGCCCCTGTCGGCCGCGCTGTTGCCGGCGACCGCCGCCATGGCCGTGCCGCTCTGGCGGATGCGGGTCTATCTGCGCGCGGTCTGGCGGCCGCTGGTGGCCGGCACGATCGCCGGCGGCGCCACCTCGTTCCTCGGCATCTTCCTGATCGGCCCGCTGCTGAGCCTGCCCCTGCCCGATCAGCTGGGGCTGGGCCTGCGCGCGGTCACGGCGCCGGTCGCGATCCCGCTGGCACAAAGCCTGGGCAGCACCATGGACGTCACCATGCTCGGCATTCTGGGCAACGGGCTGTTCGGGGCGATGGCGACGCCGCTGCTGGCCCGCCTGGCGCTGACCCGTCTGGCGGGCCTGCGCGACGACGACCGCGTCACCGGCTTCACCCTTGGCCTCACCAGCCATGCGATCGGCGTGGCCCATGCCGCCCCCCGCGGCGGCGACATGGCGGCGATGGCGGCGGCCGGCATGCTGGCGAATGCGGTCTGCACGACCCTGATGGTGATCCCGCTGCTCTGACGGCGGCGCGGTCTCAGCCCTCGACCGGAGAGGCTTCCACCGGGCAGGCCGGCCCCTCAAGGCCGATATCGGCCAGCCGCCGCTCGAAATCCTCCGCCAGATCCTGCAGCGTCACCGCAGCCAGACGGGCGCGCAAAACCGCCTCGGCCTCGGCGAGCGCACCGGCCAGCGCCGCATCCACCGCCTGTTCCACCAGGCAGTCCGGATTGTCGCGGGCAAGACCGATCGCAAAGATCTGAGGGTCGCCCACCGCCCGGTGCACATCCAGCAGGGTGATGCCGGCCAGCGGCCGCGCCAGCCGCCAGCCGCCGCCATGGCCTTTTTCCGAGCGCACATGCCCCGCCTCGCGCAGGCCCGCCATGGTGCGGCGCACCACCACCGGGTTGGTGCACAGCATGGCCGCGATGGCATCCGAGGTCATCGGGCCGTCATGGCGGTTCATGTGGATCAGCACATGCAGCATGCGTGACAGACGGCTGTCGGATCTCATCGCTTCTGTCCGGCGTGGTGGCGGATGACGGGTGGCGGCCCCCTTTCCTACCACAGATCCCGCCGCGATACGCGTTCACGCAACGGCAGAAGCGACGTGAGCCTTGACGCCGGCTCATGCCACTTCTAACGTTACGTAACTTTCGGCGACAGGTGATCAGGAGAGAGTCATGCGCTTCGATGCGATCGTGGCAGGCGGCGGCTTTGCCGGGCTGGCGGCGGCCATGCAGCTGGCCCGGGCACGGCGGCAGGTGGCGGTGGTGGATGCCGGCCAGCCGCGCAACCGGTTCTCCGCCGCGCTGCACGGCATGCCGGGGCAGGATGGCCGCACGCCCGCCGCCATTCTGGGCGAGGCCCGCGCCCAGCTTGCCGCCTATCCGGCCGCAACGCTGATCGGCGGGCAGGTGGCGACCGCGGCTGCCACCGGCGACGGCTTTCTGGTGCAGCTGGCCGACGGCCGCGAGATGACCGCCGCCCGGCTGATTCTGGCCCATGGCCTGACCGACCGCATGCCCGGCGCCGAGGCCGGCCGGCCACTGGCCGCAGCGCTGGCCGAACGCTGGGGCCATGGCGTGCTGCACTGCCCCTATTGCCATGGCTATGAGACGGCCGGCGGGCCGATCGGCGTGCTCGCCACCCGCCCCGACATGGTGGCCCATGCCCTGCTCTTCACCGATTGGGGGCCGACGACACTGCTGCTGGACGGCATCCCCGCCCCCGATGCCGAAACCGCCGCCCGGCTGGCCGCGGCCGGGATCACCATCGAGACGGTGCCGGTGGCCGAGCTGCTGGGCCCCGCCCCCGGCCTTGCCGGCCTGCGCCTGGCCGACGGCCGCACGCTGCCGATGACCGGCCTGTTCGTCGCCCCCGAGCCGCGGTTCACCACCCCCCTGCCCGGCATGCTGGGCTGCCGCACCGAAACCGGCCCCACCGGCCCCTGGATCGTGACCGACGACTGGGGTCTGACCTCGGTTCCTGGCGTCTATGCCGCAGGCGACATCGCCTTTCCGATGCACAATGCCAGCCTGGCCCTGGCCTCGGGCGTGCGGGCGGGGGTGGGCGCGCATCGGTCGCTGGTCTTCGGGGGCGGCGGGTGATCCACCTGCCGGGCGTCAATGGCAATGATAATCGCCGGTCTTCCGGTTGTGATGACAACCATTGCGATCCAGCCCGCCACCATGGGCCGGCGGGGGCGCCGTCAGCTCCGACGGCAGCGCAGGCATGGCGGATGCCGCCGCGGAGGCCACCGATGCCGCAGGCAACGCCAAAGCGAGCAGTGCCAGGGCGAGAGACGCAGCAATAAGCTGTAAATTTCTCATGATGATCACCAAAAGGTTGCATTACATGCCTCATGACTCCACGCATAGGCGTCAGGTGTCAAGACGGTCACCCCGAATGCAACCTGCGGTCAGCGCACCCCCTGCGCCGTCAGATCCAGCCCGGTCAGGTCCTCCCGAAGGTCGCCCGCGGCGCCGGCATCATGGGCGCGGTCATGCTGCGACCGTTTGGTGACGCCGCCGCCGCCGGAGCAGCAGCGCAATCAGAACCCCCACCCCCGCCGCACAGCCGCCGATCAGGAAGACCGGGCCATAGCCGGCACGGTCGGCGACCAGCCCGGCCAGCGGGCCGGTGAGGCCATAGGCCAGATCCTGAAAGGCGGAAAAGCCGCCCAGCGCCGTGCCGCGCAGATGCGCCGGCACCAGATGCACCACCTCGCGCCCCATGGCCGGAAACACCATCGAACAGCCGAGCCCGGTGAGGAAGGCACCCGCCAGCGCCAGCCCCGGCGTCGGCGCCGCCCAGATCAGGATCTGGCCCACCGCCTCTACCGCCAGCGAGGCGGTGGCGACCGGCAGCCCGCCCAGCCGGTCGGGCAGATGACCGAACAGGATGCGCACCAGCACGAAACCGGCGCCGAAGGCGGTCAGCCCCAGCCCGGCATGGGCCCAGCCCCGGTTCAGGAACAGCAGCACGAAGAAGGCGCCGATCGCGGCGAAGCCGATGCCCTGCAGGCAGACGATCAGCCCGTGCCGCCAGATCCGCCCCATCACCGACAGGAAAGAGGGCCGTGCGGCATCGGGATGGGGGGCCACCCCCGGCATGGCCGCGACGGCGATCAGGCCCAGGCAGGGCAGCAGGGCCGCCACCGCCATGGCCCCCATGAAGCCGGCATGGTCCATCAGCAGCAGGCCCAGCGGCCCGCCCAGGCCCAGCGCGCCATAGATCGCAGCCCCCACCAGCGCCAGCACCCGGCCGGCCCGCGCCGGCCCGGCGATGCCGATGCCCCAGGCGATCACGCCGACGCCGGCCAGGCTCTCGCCCAGGCCCACCAGCAACCTTCCGGCGAGCAAAACGACAAAAGCCGTCACCGGTGCGAGTGAGGCCAGCCCGGCGAGCAGCGAGACCAGGGCGCCTGCGGCATAGAGCGCAAGCCCGCGCTGCACCGCGATCTTCGCCCCAGACCGGTCCGACACCCGCCCGGCCAGGCCGCGGGTGAGGATGGTGGCGAGGAAGGCGATGCCCACCGCCAGCCCGGCCTGAAGATTGCCGAGGCCGAGCCCGTCGGTGACCTGCACCGGCACCACCGGCAGCGGGATCGCAACGCAGAGATAAGAGAGGAAAAGCACCGCAACCAGCAGCAGAAGGCGTGCCTGTGCCGGCGCACCGCTCGACGAGGTCGTCATGGGGAGGCTCCAGATAACGGAGAGGGGTGGCCCGAGGTCAGCCGAGCCGCAGCGACAGCTCGACATCGCCGGCAAAGGGCACCGACAGCCAGCCATGGGCGGGGTCGCGGACCCGGGCCAGATAGTCGGGGGCATGGTCGGCATTGTCGGCCACCACCAGGGCGCCGGGGCGGAGATGCGGCTCGATCAGCGCCAGGATCTCGGCATAGAGCACCTTGGCGCCGTCCAGCAGCACCAGATCGATCGCCGGCGGCAGGTCGCGGGCCAGCGTTTCCAGCGCATCGCCCTCGCGCAGCTCGACCAGATCGGCAAGGCCGGCGGCGCGCAGGTTGTCGCGCGCACGGGCGGCCTTGGCGGGCTCGAATTCGGTGGTGATGATCCGCCCCGCGCCATCCGTGCCGGCGGTATCGCGCAGCGCCGCCGCCAGATGCAGGGTCGAGATGCCGAAGGAGGTGCCGAATTCGACGATCGACCGCGCCTTCAGGCTGTATGCAAGCATATAAATCAGACGTCCGGTTGCAGGTGACACCGGCAGCGCCAGCCCGGCCAGACCGTGATAGAGGTGGCGATAGAGGCTGCGGCTGCGCATCAGCCGGTCGCGCTCTTCGGCGGAGAGCGCGGCGAGGGCCGGGGGAATTTCTGCCGCCGCGGCTTCGGCGAACAGGCGGTCCAGCAGGGTGGCGACCGGCTGTGCGGTGAGTGTGGACATGGGACGACATCCCTCTCGACAGGCAGGGTTCAGAGATCGACCGTTTCGGATTGAGAGGGGCGCCGCCTCGCCCTAAAAATATGACGAGATCGTCGCATTCGCGCTAATCGCATTGGCGGAGCCCAAGATGCCCCCTGCCCCAACCCCGCGGATTTCCTTGCGAAAACGCCCGCAACAATCCCGGTCCGAGGGGCTGGTGGCGGCGATCCTGGAAGCGGCGGTTCAGGTTCTGACGACCGAGGGCGCGCAGCGTTTCACCACCGCGCGGGTGGCGGAACGGGCGGGCGTGGCCGTGGGCTCGCTCTACCAGTATTTCCCCAACAAGGCGGCGATCCTGTTCCGCCTGCAAAGCGACGAATGGCAGCGGACCGGCCGCCAGATGCATGCGATCCTGGCCGACACCAGCCGCACGCCCGCCGACCGGCTGCGCGATCTGGCAATCACCTTCCTCCGCTCGGAATGCGAAGAGGCCGCCATCCGCCGCGCCCTCGACGACGCCGCCCCGCTCTACCGCGACGCGCCGGAGGCCCGCGCCGCCCGCGCCTGGATCCACGACACCCTCGCCGCCTTCATGCGCGAAGCCCTCCCCGACGCCGACGACGCCCGCCGCGCGCTGATCGGCGAGTTGATCCTGCGCACGCTGAAATCAGTGGGGCAGGACTATTCGGAAACGCCGCGATCGGCCGCGGAAATCGCGGCGTTCGGGGCGGCGTTGGGGGAGATGCTGGTGGGGGGGTTGGGGGGGTAGACCGGTTGGCACGACTAATGGGTGACAATTTAAAAACTATTAGGTTAAAATCTACCCACACGGGTGCTCTTCACGGATAACGTGGCCCGCATTCGGCTGTTCGGCATGACATTCGCCTCTTTGGCGGGTCAGAGGCTGCCTCTATTTCGGCTAATGATCATGGGGACCTGTCGTCGGGAGAACTGCCCGTGCCCTCGTTTAGGGAAACGCTTGCACCACTGTCAGCCCAAATGGTGCGCGAGCATCAGATCCTCCACATCGCCGCTGATCTGCCGAGCGATGATGGCGCAATTGAGCGTGCACGCGCTGAAATTCTGAGATGGGCGCAGAAGCGTAGCGGCGGCAAGCTTCCGCGTCATGCCATGGAGGGGCGGGGTTTCGAATTGCTGGCAGCCGGCCGCAACAGCAGCGCGGTGGAAGTCCATCTTCCCGAAATCCATGCTTGGGCTTTGCGTCAGGAAGATCCCGATAAAGAGGTTCCAGGGCGCATCTGGACCTCGGAAGCGATCCTGTGGCGCACGCCGGACAGGCCACCAAGGTTTGCTGCCAGATTGATCGTCGGCAGCGGGGAGGCGGAGCTTGATATTGCTCCTGCGGTTCCTGGATATATTCGACAACTGATCGATAGGGTTGGCCTGAAAAGCGGCGGTCGGACGTTGTCGTCGCTGCCACGCCATGTCGAAGGTAGGGACGCCGAGGACGCGCTTCTTGATTTGCTGGCAGATCCGGCACGCCGACTGCCGGTCGTCGCCGTCTCCGTGGACCCGAACAACCCAAAGTCGCCGATTGATCTTGACGGGCTCGCTGCTGCTCTTTGTGGGCTCTGTGATGTCGTCAAGGTTCCGCCAGAGGCATCGTGGGCACTTACCGAGCGGTTCGGCAAGCGGCTGTCAGTGTTCGACCGCGCCGTTCGGATCTATATGCCGGGGTTCGATGATTACGCCGATCCGTTCGCCCACCCGCTTTGGCTAGGTGCACGGCTGGCAACCGAGGGTGATGCCGCGGTTGTCGAACGCCAGATCAGGGCGCAGGTGGCACAGTTCAGCACGCGCGCCGTACGCCTGGGCGTGACTATCCTGCCATTTGCGCAACTGCGCAGCTACGCTCGAAAAGCGGAACAGGAGCGGCTGGCGAGAACTGGAGCGTCCGATAGCGAGAAACTATCGGCGGCGGAACGTCGCATCATGGCGTTGGAGAAGGAACTGGCCGAAGCCAAAGACATGGAACAATATGCGCTGGAGGAAGAGGGCAAGACAAGGCTGCGTGCCGAAGAAGCCGAGAGCCGAGAGCGGAATACGACGGCTCAAATCCAGGTGCTCCTGCAAAGACTGTCGAATGCCGGATTGGGCAGCGACGACGTCCAAGTGCTTCCAACAACGTGGGCAGATTTTGAAGATTGGTGTGACGAAACGTTGGTAGGGCAGGTTGCGCTCACGGGAGCGGCACGACGCGGCTGCAAAAAAGCGCTCTATACCGACGTGAAGCAGGCCGCTCGTTGCCTGCTGTGGTTGGCCCGGGAATGTCGCAGTCGCTTTCTGGATGGTGGCGGCTCACTCCGCGACGAACCAATCGAAGATGGAATTCGCAACGCTCCTTGCGGCAGCGACGGATTCGCATTCAATTGGCAAGGTCAACATCTGAACGCAGCTTGGCACGTGAAGACGGGGGGAAACACGCGTGCCCCTGAATACTGCCTACGCATCTACTACGGCTGGGATGAACAGACACAGCAGATCGTCGTCGCCGACATGCCGGCCCATCGGCGAACTGGCGCCAGTTAGGGACGAACGTCCGAATTTCATCGCACCCTCCCCGCGACCGTCAAGGCGCACCGCTCGGCGCGGTCGCGGATCATGTCGGCAAACTGCTCACTGGCCCATTGGTCCAAGCCGGAAGGCGAAAGCTCCTCTGCGACGGTGGTCGCCTTCTCAAGCACGCCCCTGCTGATCTCCGCAACCCGTCGTCGGATCAGCGGCAGGCCGAGACCCGTGTCGGCTGCGAAGCTTGCCCAGCCCTTGGCGTCCAGCTCGGCGAGCGTCGCCCGTTTCCCGATCTTCATGGCGAAATTCGGCGAGAGATCGGGATAGGCGACAGTCGCCAGAAGGTCGTAGAGCGGGGCGAGGCGCGGGCCTCCGGTGTCATAGAGGATCGAGAAGTTCTTGCCGTGCGCATCGGCATTCCCGGCGATCACATTGAAGATCACCGCGTCGAGAAGCTTCAGCACATCGACGGCGGGCCTGGCGGCGACACGGCGGAGCAGCGCGAAGCAATCCTTGAAGGTCGGGCCACCTTCGCTGGCATATTTGATCTCCGGTGGCACACCGAGTGCCTGGCAGAAATCTTCCTGATGGATCCGGCGCACAGCTCCATCACCGCCGATGGCGCGGTCGTAGCGCTGGATCAGCAGAAATGGGCGCCCCTGCACGATACGCGCCTCTACCGGCGCGACATCGAGACCGATTTCAGCGGCAAGTCGCATCACAAAGGCCTCGTTCTCGGTCGTGGCTGCGAAGCGCGAGATCGGCGGTTTGAGAATATGTGTCGTCGGCTGGCCCGGCGCAGGCAACGCCACCGCACCATCCACCAGAACGACCGGCACCTTCGATTGCGCGCCGGCCAGCGAGAGGCGCAGTCCGCGCTCGCCCGCCAGCAGCGGGCGAAGGGGCAGCGCCTCCAGCATCCGGATCAGGGCCGCATCATCAAGCGGGCTCGTCCGCCGCTCGTCGGCAAAACCCGTCGGTGGTTCGCCGGGCGGCAAAAGCTGGAGCGCGCCCGCGACATCGCCCCCGAGACGATCGAGAAGGGCGAAATCATTGGCGCGTGAAACGCCCAGCGCCTGAGCCACACCGTCGCGCTGGCCTTCTTCCGGCAAGAGGCCACCGAAAAACGGACGACATTCGCGACGGCTGAACGGCTCCACCCGCTTTGGCAGCGAGGCGGACAAGGGCGGCACCTCTGCATCGCCCAGCCACTCCGGCGCATAGGCGAAGCCGAGTTCACCGTGCGGGTTCTGTGTCAGCTGGCCAACCAGGCGCCCGTCCCACCAGATATCGAGGGCGCGCGTCATGCCTTCGGCCGTCCGTTGATATCGGGCGGCGGTGCGATATCGAAGGAGCATCCGAGGGCCGCCAGGACCTGAAGCGTCTTGCCGATCTGCGCGGTCGGCTTGCCCGCTTCGAGATCGACGATGAAGCGCAAGCCGACTCCGGCTGCGCCCGCAAGCTCGTCCTGCCGCAGGCCTGCGGCCTTGCGGGTGGCGCGGACGATATCGCCGATCTCGGCAGGGGTGAGGGTGCGTCTGGCCATGATCTTTCCCGATCGGGAAATTATGATCGAACCCCGAAGATTGTCCATCAGAATTTCCCGCTCGGGAAAACGCTTCGCGAGCATAATGACGGCGGATCGTCTTAAAGAGACATAAAAACTAGCCTTGGTCTCGGCAAAAAAGCCCCGACAGGCCCAACCCCGCCGGGGCAATCCTCCCTCAGAGACGGCCGCCCCTCACACCGCCGCCATCACCTTCTCCCGCGCCCAAAACCGCAGGTCGCGGCAGGTTTTCAGGAAGGCGGGGGCGTCCGACGGGGCGGTCAGTTTCACGAAGCCGGCGTCGCGCTTGGGCGGGGCGGCGCCGGCTTCGGTCATCAGCGCGTCGGCGTCGGGGGCCCAGGCGATGAATTTGCGGTGGGCCCAGGCGTCGCCGATGAAATCGAGCGCGGCCGGGTGGGCCTTCAGCCGGTCTGCGCCCTCGGCCGAGATCAGAATGGCGACGGCGTCGTAGAGCACCGAGGGGCCGCCGTCGATCTTCTGCGCCGCCGGCACCAGCATGCCGTCGCTGAGGGTGACGCCGGCGATTTCGGGGGCGATCACCTCGATCATCGCGCCTTCGGCCGAGACCGCCTTTTCAAGCGCGGCATAAAGATCCGCATCGGCGCCGTCGGTCAGCAGCACGCCCAGCTTGCGGCCGCGGAAGCTGTTCGGGCCGTTGAGCAGGATCGACAGGGCCGGCGAGGGCGGCAGGTCGGTGCGGGTCGGCTTCGCCGCCGGGGCCGGATCGGGCATGTCGCGCACGCCCAGCCCCACCGCCACCGCATCGGCCAGATCCTGATGCACGTTCAGAAGATGCGACAGCATGCGCAGGCGGATGTCCGGGCGTTCCACCTTGCTCAGCTCGAACACCAGCGCATTTGCCATATGGGTGCGTTCCGCGGGCGTCTGGCTGATATAGAACTGCCGCGCCTGGCTGTAATGATCCGCGAAGCTTTCCGGCCGCATGCGCAGCTTGTCGGGCTCGTGCTCGGTGACCCGCAGGCTGGAGAAGCCGGTCTTCGGGTCTTCGCGCGGCCCTTCCTTCCAGGAATTGGGTTCGTAATTGGCGCGGCCCTTGCGCACCTCCATGCGCATATGCCCGTCCTGCTGGAAATGATGCATCGGGCAGCGCGGCCGGTTGACCGGGATCTCGTTGAAATTAGGGCTGCCCAGCCGTTTCAGCTGGGTGTCGAGATACGAGAAATTGCGCCCCTGAAGCAGCGGGTCGTTGCTGAAATCGACCCCGGGGATGATGTTCTGGGTACAGAAGGCGACCTGTTCGGTCTCGGCAAAAAAATTGTCGACCACGCGATCGAGCACCAGCCGGCCCACACGGCGCACCGGCACGATCTCTTCGGGGATGATCTTGGTCGAATCCAGAATGTCGAAATCGAAAGCCTGGGCGAAGCTTTCATCGAACAGCTGAAGCCCCAGCTCCCATTCCGGTGCGTCGCCCTTCGTGATCGCATCCCAGAGGTCGCGGCGGTGGAAATCCGGATCGGCGCCGTTGATCTTCACCGCCTCGTTCCACACCACCGACTGCATGCCGAGCTTCGGCTTCCAGTGGAACTTCACGAAGGTCGATTTGCCGTCGGCATTGACCAGACGGAAACTGTGCACGCCGAAGCCTTCCATGAAGCGGAAGGCGCGCGGGATCGCCCGGTCCGACATGATCCACATGACCATGTGCATGCTCTCGGGCGTCAGCGAGATGAAGTCCCAGAAATTGTCATGCGCCGTCTGCGCCTGGGGGAAGCCGCGATCGGGTTCCTGCTTGGCGGCATGGATCAGGTCGGGAAACTTGATCGCGTCCTGAATGAAGAAGACCGGGATGTTGTTGCCGACGATGTCCCAGTTGCCCGCCCCGGTATAGAGCTTCACCGCGAAGCCGCGCACGTCGCGCGCCAGATCGAACGAGCCCTTGTTGCCGGCGACCGTCGAAAAGCGCACGAAGGCCTCGGTGCGCCGTCCCGCTTCCTGAAACGGATCGGCGGTGGTGATGTCGGCAAGGGATTCATAGGCCTCGAAAAAGCCGTGCGCCCCCATGCCCCGGGCATGCACCACCCGTTCGGGGATCCGCTCGTGATCGAAATGGAAGATCTTGTCGCGGAAATGCACATCCTCCATCAGCACCGGCCCGCGCGGGCCGATCTTCAGCGAGGACTGATCATCGGCGACCGGCATGCCGTGCGAGGTGGTGAGCACCGGCGTATCGCCGCCGGCGGTCTGGTGCAATTCCCCGCCAGGGCCGCGCAGCGCCTCCTGGTCGTGGATCTTCACGGGCGTGCGGGCATCGGGATCGGTGGTATTGGCCATCTGGTCGGGGCTCCGCTGGCGGGATCAGGCGATCCGGGGCTGGCTGAGTGAAGGGAGAGAGGGAGAGAGGGAGGGCGGGCGGCCCGGCCGGGGAGGCGGGGCGGAGCGGCCGGGCCGCCCGCCGACGGGGCAGGGCTCAGCGCCCGCCGCCGCCATTTCCGGCCGCACCATGCCCGGCGCGGCTCTGGTTGTGCGCACCGCCCGGCACGACCACGCCGGTCATCGCGGTGCCGGTGGAGTCCGGCGAATAGCCGAGGGCGCTGTCGGCCAGCGACAGCACGCCCACCAGCCGCTCCTGCCGGTTCATCACCGGAATGCGGCGGAGCTGGATGTCGCCCATGTTCTGGACGACATGCTCCACATCCTCGTCCTCGTAGCAGTATTTCACGTCGCGGGTCATGACCTCGGCGACCTTGGCGGACCCGTCGCGGCCGGCGCCGACGCCGCGGATGGCGATGTCGCGATCGGTCACCGCACCGATCAGGCGGTCGTTCTCGCCCACCGGCATATAGCCGATATCGCAATCCGCCATCCGCTCCGCCACCGCGCGCAGGCTTTCATCCGGCGTGGCAAGCTGGACATTGCGGCTCATGAGTTCCTGAACCTGCATGTTCTCGATCCTCCGTCACGGTGCCCGGCCGGCGGGTGCCGACGGCCGGCGCCAGGTTCCCGGTGTGTCGATCGTTCGGGCGCTCAACACCCGTCGGCGCCGATGGTTCCGGAGCCGATGGTTGCGGAACGGATCGCGCGGACAGGCGATTGAGGGGCCGTCCCGCCTGCCCATCCACGACGCCAGGAAGGATCTCCCAGTGACAGCCCAGACGACGGATCGCAAGGCGCAGGCCTCCGGCTCGGGCGAGCCCGGCAATCTCGACGACCTGCTCGACCGGCTGGCAGAGGCCGGCCGGAACGAGACCGACGGCAAGGTGTCGGTCGACGACATCTGGCACACCATCGGCCAGCGGTCTTTCGGGCCGCTGCTGCTGGTGGCGGGGCTGGTGGTGATGACGCCGCTGGGCGGCATTCCGTCGGTGCCCACCATCTTCGGGGTGATCGTGATCCTGATCGCAGGCCAGCTGCTGCTGGGCCGCAAAAGCTTCTGGCTGCCGGGCTTTCTGCGCCGGCTGCGCGCCGATCAGGACAAGCTGGACAAATCCATCCGGGTGTCGCGGCCGGTTGCGCGGGTCATCGACCGGCTGATCAAGCCGCGGCTGACCTGGTTGACCCGCCCGCCCTGGAACCGGGTGATTGCCGGCGTCTCGGTCGCGCTGGCGGCCATCATGCCGCCGCTGGAACTGGTGCCGATGGGGGCGGCCGTGCCGTCGGCGGCGATCACCGCCTTCGGCCTGGCCCTGGTCGCCCATGACGGGCTGCTGGCACTGATCGCCTTCGCAATCAGCCTCGGCGGCTTCGTGCTGGTGGGCACGCAGCTGCTGTAGCCCCCCGCCCGAAGGCTCGCGCCCTGTGCCGCAAGCCGGCCCCGGGTGCCGGCGCGGCGATGGTCAGTCGTTCCGCTTTTCCAGACGGTAGAGAAACTGCCCGACGCGCAGCCCGTGCCCCAGCGCATGGCGCATCAGATGCACACGGGGCGGCTTCGCGGCCTCTTCTGCCGAGGCCGGCCAGTCGTCGAAAACCTTGCGCATCAGGGCCACATCCAGCACCTCGCGCGCCAGGGGCGATCTTTCGATCCGCTCCAGTTCCGCGCGGATCCAGTCCCGGCGCTGATCGGCCCAGGCGAACCATTCCGGCTGCCCCGGCGCGATCCTGGTTTCCGCGGCGATCGGGGCCGGAACACGGCCGGCCAGCATGCGTCTGGCCAGGTAGCGGTCGATGCCGTTGCGGTGATACTGATCCCGCGGAATGGCGAGACAGAATTCGACCAGATCCAGATCCGCGGTCGGATCGCGGATCTCGATCCCGTCCGCGGTGGTGAGGAAACCGAACCCGGCGCGGCGGACCCGCATCGCCTCGATGCCGGCGATCTGGCGATCCAGATCGGGCGAGCCGGTGCGCGACGGGGGGGCGGGATCAACCGCGCTCAGGCCCAGCCGGTCGGCCAGATCCATCCGCACGCCCACGAAATCCGCCCAAGGATTGGCCGGCAGCCCGGCCCAGGCCCGGCGGGTAAGCCGGTGACCGAAGGGCAGCAGCGGCCGGATTCCGTTATGCCACAGGGTCCGGGCCAGGCCGGTCCCCCGCCGCGCCCGCCGCTTCAGGAACCCCATGGCCTGGAGCATCCGCCCGCGGCGGAGGGCATCGGCCAGTCCCAGCCTGCCGTCATGGCTGATCGTGGCGTTTCCATAGCCGCCGCTCAGAACAACGGAGACCCCCAGGCGGCGGGCCAGATCCCGGACCGGCGGATACAGCCAGCCCGCGCTGTGCAGCGACGGCAGCGGCAGGTCGCGCGACCAGAAAAACCCGCCCATCTCTTCCTCTGCAAGCGAGGGCAGGCCGGCATCGACCCCATGGCCGGTGATCTGGGGATACATCGCGAGCAGGGGCTGAACCCGCGGCCATTCATCGATGAAATGCCGGGCCGGATCATGGATCGCGGCAACCGTCGGGTCCGGCCGGACGGTGACGGTGTGAAACATACGGTCCCGCTGCTGCGCCGCCGCGGTCACCACCGCCGATGAATCGAGCCCGGCGCTCAGATGGCACAGGAAGGGGCCGGTTTCCGGCATCCGGTCGGCAACCGCACGATCCAGAAGTTCCCGCGCGGCGGCGACATAGTCGTCATCCCGCCGGTAGCGGACGGAGCGGCGGGGGATCGGCGACCAGAAGGACCGCAGGGTCAGGGCACCATCCCGCCAGAGCAGGGCATGGCCGGGCGGCAGCAGATTGATATGCCGGTAGGGCGTCCGTTCCGGCGCCAGATGCTGAAGATCATACAGCCGGTAGGCCAGCGCCTCGGGGTCCGGCGTGTCCGGCAGCTCGGGAAAGCCCAGCAGCAGGCCGGGGCGCGAGGCGGCATAGAGGCAGCCGTCGACCACGGCGTAATACAGCGCGCGGTGGCCCATGGCATCCACGGCCAGAAGGCATGATCCGTCGCGCCCGTCATGGCGCGCCAGGGCGAAATCGCCGCGCAGCCCGCCCAGGGCATCGATGCCCAGCCGGGCGAGGGCCACATCCAGGATCTGTTCCGCGGTTCGGGCCTGTTCCGCGGTTCGGGCCTGTTCCGTCGTCCGGGCGGGGCTGCCGCCGTCAGGCAGTCCCAGCCGGTCGGCCAGACCGGCCGCCTTCAGGATATGGCCATCGAGAACCAGCCCCGACCCGTCCGGGGCCGGCAGGATCGTGCGGGGCCGGCCGGGGGCACGGCCGGGCCGCAGCCGGGCCGCCGTCGGCGCCCCGGGGTCGAGCACCGCCAGCCTGGCATTCACCGCAGTGAAAACGGCCGATGGCCGCAGGTGACCGGGCAGCTCCGGCCGGATCCCGACGGACGGCCGTACTGAGACGGCAAGAATGGGCACGGACAGGTCCGCCGTTGATCGGAACCGGATGCTCAGCCGGTCAGGGCGGCCAGCTCAGGACTGGGGCGAAAAGTCGCCATCGTAATTGGGGCCGCTCACCCCCTGGGTCTGCTCGGAAACATATCCGATCTCCAGGCGCGGGGCCGACCAGACAGGCCGTGAGAACTCTTCCACCCCGGCGAAATGTTCAACATCGCGCTTCATATCTCTACTCCAGTTCGACAATTGGCTTACGGTTCGGATCATAGCATAGCAAGGCGCGGCGCCAAAGTATCCATCACTCTTTTTACATGCAGGGAGCATCAGATACTCCAGAAGATCACGCCATACGCGAATCCTTCTCAAGGGCAGAGGCTTCCTTAAGGGCAAAGGCCTCCTCCAGGGCAAGGGGCCTCTCCGGGGCAGAAGCATGGGATCGATCCGGCCGGTGCCGGGTTGCCCCCGTAACCGGTCCCCCCGCCCGGGCGCCCCCCGCCCGGGCGATCGATCCCGCCAGGAGGCCCGCCATGCCCCGCCCCACTCTGCACACCCACCTCACCCTGCGCACCCTTCCCGCCCTGCTCACCACCCTGCCCCTGGTCTTCATGGTGGCGCCCGCCCGCGCCCAGGACCCGCCGATGGCGGTGCAGGCGACCGTGGCGGTGGTGAAGCCGGCGAAGCTCGATCTGCCCGAACGCGACCAGGATCTGATCCGCCGCCTGACGGTGCCGGAAGGCTACGAGGTCGAGGTCTATGCCCGCGATCTGGGGGCGCCGCGCATGCTGGCGGTTTCCCCCGCCGGCACGCTTTATGCCACCCGCCGCGACACCGGCGATGTGGTGATGCTGCCGGCGGCCGATGGCGGCGGCGCGCGCACGCCGCGCACCGTGGCGAGCCGCGCCGGGCTCCATGGCATCGCCTTCGACGGCGACCGGGTCTTTCTTGCCACCGATACCGACGTCTATGTGGCCGAGGTGCTGGCCGATGGCGGTTTCACGCGGCTGGAGCGGATCATCGACGATCTGCCCGATGGCGGCCAGCACCCCAACCGGACGCTGGCCGTCGGCCCCGACGGGCAGCTCTACATCTCGGTCGGCTCCAGCTGCAATGCCTGCGCCGAAACCAACCCCGAACACGCCACCATCCTCCGCGCCAGCCCCGACGGGCAAAGCCGCCGGATCTTCGCCGGCGGCCTGCGCAACACCATCGGCTTCGACTGGCAGCCGGAAACCGGCGCGCTCTACGGCTTCGATCACGGCATCGACTGGCTGGGCGACGACGGCCAGCTGGAAGAGCTGAACCGGATCGAGCAGGGCGGCCGCTATGGCTGGCCGCATCTGGTGGATTTCTCGCGCCCCCATATCCGCAGCGCCCCGCCCGACGGCATGTCGCTGGCCGACTGGAAAGCGATGTCGACTGAGCCCGCGCTTGGCTATACCGCCCATGCCGCACCGATGCAGATGGCGTTCCACGACGGCACCGGCATGCCCGAAGACGTGGCGGGCGATGCCTTCGTCGCCATGCGCGGATCATGGAACCGGGCCACGCCCAGCGGCTACGAGGTGGTACGGGTGCGGTTCGAAGACGGCCAGCCGGTCGAGGCCCGCCCCTTCTTGACCGGCTTCCTGACCGGCGCCCCGACCCGGGGCCGGGGGGATGACCCGATGCCCGGCATGCTTGGCCGGCCGGTCGGCCTCGCGATCATGCCGGACGGCGCGATCATGGTCGGCGACGACACCAACGGGGTGATCTACCGCATCACCCACCCCGAGACGAAGACGGCGGGCGCCCGCCTCACGCCGGCAGAGCCGCCGGCGCAGAAGCCTGCGGGCCGGCCGCTGGCGCTGGAACGGCTGGCGCCGGACCATGCCGCGGA
Source organism: Tistrella mobilis (assembly GCF_041468085.1). NCBI lineage: Bacteria > Pseudomonadati > Pseudomonadota > Alphaproteobacteria > Geminicoccales > Geminicoccaceae > Tistrella > Tistrella mobilis. The sequence goes on from NZ_CP121015.1 coordinate 472,475, forward strand.
GATGGAGGTGACCGCCGGGTTCGAAGACGGCGGCAGCCTGCCGGTATCGATGCTCGCCCGCGGCCATGACGCCTCGCCCGCGCTGACATGGTCGGGCGCGCCCCAGGGCACCCGTTCCTTCGCGGTGGTGATGGAGGATGCCGATGCGGCGGGGCCGACCCCCTTCGTCCATTGGATGATCTATGACCTGCCGGTGGGCCATCAGGCGCTGCGCACCGGCCTGCCGGCGGCGCCGGTGTTGCGCGACCCCGAAGGCGCCCGCCAGGCGACCAACAGCCATGGCGGCATCGGCTATACCGGCCCCAAGCCACCACCGGGGGACAAGCCCCATGCCTGTCACCTGGTCGTGCTGGCGCTGGATATCCCGCGGCTGGAGGTCGGCCCCGCCGCCGATCCCGCGGCCGTGCTGAAAGCCATGGACGGCCATGTGATCGGTGCCGGCCGGCTGGTGGGCCATGCCGGTGGCTGACGCATCCTTCGCGCTGCCCGTCATCCACAACCCCGCGGCCGGCGGCGGCCGGTGGCCGGTGGCGCGGCTCGGCGCGCAGCTTGAGGCGCAGGGGCTGGCGGCGGCCCCCCTGATCCATGCCAAGGATCCCGATCTCGGCCCCCGCCTTGCCGCCGCCGCCGCGGGGCGCCGGCCGGAAGCGGTGCCGGTGCTGGTGGCCGGCGGCGACGGCACCGTCGCCCGGCTGCTCCGCGCCCTGCCCGACCGGCGGATGCCGGTCGCGATCCTGGCCACCGGCAGCGCCAACAACATCGCCCGCAGCTTCGGCCTGCATCTGCCCGATCCGGACGACCAGAGCGGCGACAGGGTCGATCTGGCCACCCGGGTGCTGGCCGGCATCGCCTGTCCCTGGCATGCAGGCCGGGTGCAGATGGACACGACAGCCCCGCGTCTCTTTTTCGAAAGCGTCGGCTTCGGCGCGATCGCGGCCGCAATGGATGGCGGCGGCAAGGACCTGCACGGCCTGCCCAAGATCCTGGCCGGCCGCGCGGCCCTGGCCGAGGCGCTGGCCGCCGGCCGGCCGCAGCGCTGCCGGCTGACGCTGGGCGACCGGGTCGTGGCCCTCCGCAGCCTGCTGGTCGAGATACCCTGCCTGCCCTGGACGGGACCGCGGCTGCTGATCGCGCCCGGCCTGTCGCCCGGCGGCCGCCAGGTCTGTGCGGTCACCCTGCCCGCCCGGCATCTGGCGGCGGCGCGGGCCTGGCTGGCCGATCCGGAAATGCCGGTCCATGCCTTGTCGCCGCTGACCGCACCCCATATCGTTCTCGACGGCCTGAGCGGCCCGGTCAGGATCGACGATGCCCGGCTGACCGAAGATGCCGCCGGCCGCCCCTTCGCCTTCGACCGAGACCCCGATCCCTTCCGCATCCTCACCGATCCCGACATCTGATCGACCCGCCAGACGGAGACCTGCCGTGACCACGCTCAGCCCGAACGAGCTGCACGAGATCGAGATGCTGGCGGTGGAGCTGGCCGAACGGGCGGGGGCGGACATCGTCTCGCGGCTGGGCTCTCTGCTCTCGGTGCGCTACAAGACCGGCGCCGAGACCGACCGCACGCTGCGCAACCCCGTATCGGATGTCGACGAGGCGGTGGAGCGGGCGATCCGCGAGCGTCTGGCCGGACGCTTCCCCGAACACGACGTGATCGGCGAGGAATTCGACCACCGCCCCGGCCGCGACCACAGCATCGTCTGGGCGATCGATCCGATCGACGGCACGTCGAATTTCGTCAACGGCTTCCCGCTCTTCGCCTGCTCGATCGGCGTGCTGGACCGGGGCCGGCCGGTGGCGGCGGCGGTCTGGTGTGCCACCAGCCATGCGCTGCGCCCCGGCGTCTATCACGCCCGCGCGGGCGGCGGGCTGCAATTCGACCGCCAGCCGCTTGCGCCCGCGCGCAACCCCATGGTGCATCGCAGGCTGGCCGGCGTGCCGCAATTCCGCCGCGGCCGCCACCCCTGGGATCTGCGCAAGACCGGCTCGGCGGCGATCGAATGCGCCTTCGTGGCGGCCGGCCTGCTGGAAGCGGCCGCCTTCAACACCCCCAATCTCTGGGATGTCGCCGGCGGCGTGCTGCTGGTGATGGAGGCCGGTGGCACGGTGCTGGAAGGGCGGCCGGGCGCCTGGCACGATTTCGTCCGCTTCGACCCCCGCCACGGCCGCGGCACCGGCGACGCCCCTGCCGATCTGGCACGCTGGAACGCCGGCCTGATCCTGGGCACCAGCGCCGAAGCCGCCCGCATCATGGCCGAAGAGGCCATCGACGCCCGCTGACGCGGGCGCGGCGGGGCGGCGTGCGTCGACCCCCAACCAGAAACGCCCCGGCATCTTTGCCGGGGCGTTTTTGGTTGGGCCGTCGCGGCCGGCCCGCGGGGGGAATGGTCCCGGGGGGGAGGGGGCCGGCCGGTCGGCAGGGGTGGCCGGATGCCTTACCCGCGCGTGCCGAGGGCGGCGCGCAGCTCGCCGCCATGCTCGTTGTTGGCAGGGCCGTCCAGCACCTGATCGGGGCGGCTGGCGGCGCCGTAATAGGCCGCCGTGCGATCCTCGTCATACGAGATGTCGCCGACCGAGACCGTCGCACCGGCGAAGGCGCCTTCGGTGCCCGACCACACGACCACATCCTTCGCCGTGTTGTCGGTGGTGGCGGCGGCACCGTCCTTGGCATCGCCGAAGGTATAGCCGGCCTCGGCGCTGAGCGTGAAATCTTCGTCGTTGCGGAAGCCCTGTACCGCCTTGTCGGTCATCAGCATGAAGGCCATCGGGCCGGACTCGCCGCCCGCCTGGGCGCCGAAGCTCAGCCCGCCCATTTCATAGAAGGCCGGATTGCCCCAGCCGTCGTCGGTGCGGGCCAGGAACACGCCGGCACCGCCGCCGGCACCGATGATCAGGGCGCCCTGGGCGAAATCGGGCACGATGAACACGCCACGGGCCTTGTCCAGGGCGGCGCGCGCCTGGCCGTCGGAGGCCAGCTGGTTCGCAACCCTGGTGGCCTCGGCGACGATCTCCTGCGCCTCCTGGCGATCCTCGGCGATGTCTTCCGCATCCTCGCGCGCGTCGTCGCGATCGGCGTCGCGCGGCGCCGGAACCGCGCCCGGCTGCGACCGCTCGGCCGGAACCTGCGTCGCGGGGGCCTGCGTCGCGGGGGCCTGGGCCACATGACGCGTGTCGTCGGAGGTGGGCACCGCGGCAGAGAAGGCGGGGGCGGCAAGGCCGCCGGTCACGAGCATTGTGGCCGTCAGCAGGGCGAACTTACGCATGGAGTGGTCTCCTTGGGGGGAAATGGACATATCCGGAGAAACGGAAAAGGTTTGGAACGGGGAAGGGCGGCATCGCCGCCGATCAGTACCAGTGGCGCCGGCCGTCGCCCGGGTCGGACCGGTCATGGCCGTTGCGGCAGGCCAGGTACCAGGCGGCGAGCCCGACCACCCCGGCCACGATCAGCCCGGTGGTCATCGGATGCTCGCGCGTCGCCCGCCGGGCATCGGCGCCGAGCGCCGCGGCGCGGTGACGTGCGGCGCGGAGCGTTTCGGGCGCCGCGGTCTCGTGGGCGGCATGGCTCAGGCGGTCAGCCAGCTGGTGGACCTGGCGCTTCAGGGCGGCCAGATCCTCCTGAAGACGGCTGTTGGCCGTGCGGTCGTCGGTCATGAAGGCCTCCGGTCGATAGGGTCTTGAGCGCACCCCGCAAGGTGCGGTTCACCCTCTCAACGGCGACCATGCGGTTTGGGTTCCACGAAGGCCTGGTTCCGGTACGGGCCTGGTCCCGGTACAGGCCTGGTCCCGGTACAGGCCGGCCCACCTTCTTCCGGAACCGCAGCAGGCCGCGCGCGGTTGACACCCCGGACCATAAGACCGGGAGACCGCGCCCCATGTATGACGGCACCATTCCGCCGACCGATCGCAAGCCCACCGCCGATCCCGACCGGCTTGCCGCCCGCTTCGCCACCATCCGGCATCAGACCGAAGCCCTGGCGGCGCCGCTCGACCCCGAGGATCAGGTCGTGCAGTCGATGCCCGATTGCAGCCCGACCAAATGGCATCTGGGCCACACCACCTGGTTCTTCGAACGCCTGGTGCTGCTGCCCTGGCTGCCGGGCTGGACACCGGTCGACCCGGTCTATGACCATCTGTTCAATTCCTATTATGTCGGCCTGGGCAGCCGCCATCCCCGCGCCGCCCGCGGGCTGCTGACCCGCCCGCCGCTGGCGCGCGTGCTGGACTGGCGGGCCGGCGTCACGCAGGGCGTGCTCGACCTCATGGCCTCCGCCGGGCCGGATACCCTCGCCCGGGTGATGCCGCTGGTCGAACTCGGCATCCATCACGAGCAGCAGCACCAGGAATTGCTACTTATGGATGTGCTGCACCTGTTCGCGCAGAACCCGTTGCAGCCGGCCTATCTGCCGGGCGACGGCGGCACGGCGCCGGTCACCCCCGCCACCGACACCCCCCGCCCGCTCACCTGGACCGATCATCCGGGCGGCATCCACCAGATCGGCCACGACCCGGCCGCCGGTTTCGGTTTCGACAATGAAGGCCCGCGCCATCCGGTGCTGTTGCAGCCCTATCGCCTGGCCGACCGGCCGGTCACCAATGCCGAGTGGCTGGAGTTCATGGCCGAGGACGGCTATGCCCGCGCGGAATTCTGGCTGTCCGACGGCATCGCGCGCGCCGGGGCCGAAGCCTGGCAGGCACCGCTGCACTGGTTCCGCCCTGAACCCGACGGCCCCTGGTGGCAGATGACCCTGCGCGGGCCGATGCCGGTCGATCCGGCGGCGCCGGTGGTCCATGTCAGCCATTACGAGGCGGATGCCTTCGCCCGCTTCCAGGGCGCGCGCCTGCCCACCGAGGCCGAGTGGGAAGTGGCGGCCGCCGGGCACCGGGTCGACGGCAATCTGCTGCCGCGCGGCGTGCTGCACCCGCAGCCGGCCGGGCAGACGGGAGGGGGCGGCGGGCCGGTTCAGCTCTATGGCGACGTCTGGGAATGGACCGCCAGCGCCTATGGCCCCTATCCGGGCTTCCGCCCCGCGGCCGGGGCGATCGGTGAATACAACGGCAAGTTCATGGCCAATCAGATGGTGCTGCGTGGCGGAAGCTGCGTCACCCCCGGCGGCCATGTCCGGCCCGGCTATCGCAACTTCTTCTACCCGCATCAGCGCTGGGCCTTTGCCGGCCTGCGGCTTGCCGCCGACGCCTGATCTCCCCCTTAAAGGAGGCCTCTTCCCATGTCAGCCAGCCCCACCGGCGGCATCACCGCCGCCGGCCCGCGCGCCCGGGCCGCGGCCGCGGCCACCGACCCGTCGGATCTGGAAACCCGGGCGCTGCGCGGCCTGACCCGAACCCCCAAATGCCTGCCGCCGGCGCTGTTCTACGATGATCGGGGCTCGGCCCTGTTCGACCGGATCACCCGGCTCGACGCCTATTACCCCACCCGGGCCGAGACGGCGATCCTGCGCCGCCAGGCACGCGAGATCGCCGCCCATGCCGGATCGGGGGCGGTGCTGGTCGATTACGGCGCCGGATCCTCGGTCAAGACCCGGCTGGTGCTGGATGCGCTGGACCGGCCGGCGGCCTGGGTGCCGATCGATGTCTCGGCCGGCCATCTGGAGCGGGCGGCCGCCGCGATCGCCCGCGACCATCCGGGCCTTGTGGTCGCCCCCTTGGTCGCCGATTTCACCGCCGCCCTGGATCTGCCCGATGCCGTCAGGGCCCTGCCCGGCCTGCGGCTCGGCTTCTTCCCCGGCTCGACCATCGGCAATCTGGCACCGGACGAGGCGGTGGCCTTTCTGCGCCGCGCCGCCAGCCTGCTGGGGCGCGAAGGCCGGCTGATCGTCGGCGTGGACCTGGTCAAGGATGAAGACCGCCTGCTCGCCGCCTATGACGACCCCGAGGGCGTGACCGCCGCCTTCAACCTGAACCTGCTGGCCCGGCTCAACCGCGAGGCCCGGGCCGATTTCGACCCCACCGCCTTCGCCCACCGGGTGCGCTGGAATGCCGGCCTCTGCCGGATCGAGATGCATCTGGAAAGCCTGACCGACCAGGTGGTCAGCATCGCCGGCCGGCCGATCCGCTTCCGGGCGGGCGAGACCATCCACACCGAAAACAGCCACAAATTTACGCCCGAAAGCTTCGCCCGCCTCGCCAGCCGCGCCGGCTGGCGCAGCCGGGCGTGCTGGACCGATGCGGCACGCGATTTCAGCGTGCATGAACTGGTGCAAAGCCATTGACAAACCGGCATCCGAGGCCCGTCGCCTGGCCGTGGAGACTGAGAAAGCGACGGAGGCGGGGCCCGCACCGTTGACGGAGGGCGACGATTGCGCCGACGGCATTATCGCCCATGAAGGCAGACGGCCGGGCGGCTACTGATCGCGGAACTTCGCCGGCTGGCCGTCGGGCGGATACTGGTTCTCGGCCAGCAGCCGGGCCAGATGCAGCACGTTGCGCGCCGCAAGATCGATGGTGGTGCCGATCTTGTCGGGCATGGCCGGCAGGTCCTTGTAATCGGTCTTGCCCATGGCCTCGCCCACCCAGTAGACGACGGCATTGGGCGGGATGGTGAAGCCGACATCGGCCAGGCCCTGATAGACCTCGGCCGCGACGTGATGGGCGCCGTCTTCATTGCCCACCACCACCAGCGCCACCGCGCGGCCGTAAGAGCGCAGCCGCCCCGCCTCGTCGGTCTCGGTCAGGAAGGCGTTCAGCCGCTCCAGCACCCGCTTGCAGACGCTGGAGGGCTGGCCAAGCCAGATGGGGGTGCCGATCACCAGGATCTGCGCATCCAACACCTGCCGGCGGATCTCCGGCCAGGCATCGCCCGGCCCCTCATCGGCGGTGATGCCGGGTTTGATGTCGTGATCGACCGCACGGATGCTGACCGTCTCCACCCCGTCGCGGCCCAGCCGGTTCAGGAATTGCGACAGCAGCAGATCGGTGGAGCTTTCGGCATCGCCGCCCTTCAGCGTGCAGTTGATGCCGAAGGCCCGGATCGGTTTCGGGTCCGCCATGGCTCACCCCTCCTCGCGCCGCACGAATTTGAAGAAGCGGCTGGTCCTGCCGTCGGCGGTCTTGTCCTGATGCAGGAAGGCGATGCCGGTCTCGTCGAATTTGCGGAAGAACGCCTCCCAGCTGATCCGCTCCAGCCCGGGATCGGGCTCGCCGTCGTCGAAATCAATCCGCAGGATGCCGGCATCATCGCCCTTGTGGGTGGCCTTCACCGCAGCGGGGTGGCCCCCGCGCGCCTCCGCCCAGCGGCGGATCTCGTCGTGATCGGTGGTGGTGCGTGCGTCGGACATGGGAACAGGCTCCTCAACTGATATCGCCTCGCGACAGCGAACCATCCGACCCCGGCAATGGTTCCGGGAACCGCGGCCCCGGCGGCCGGGTTGACGGGATCAGGCCCGGACACGAAGAGAGGCGATCCATGGCGCGCAAACCGGCAGAACCGAAGGATGACGGCGACGAAGCGGCGGCCGATCGCCCCGCCGCGCGCCCTGTCTGGACCGGCAATATGCGGCTCGCCCTGGTGTCGGTGCCGGTGAAGCTCTACGCGGCGGTAAAGAGCGGGGCGCGGATCCGGTTCCACCAGGTCCACGAGCCCTCGCACCGGCGCATCCGCTATCAGAAGATCGTGCCCGGGGTCGGTCCGGTGGATACCGACGAGATCGTGAAGGGCTTCGAGCTGGACCAGGGCCGCTGGGTGCTGATCGATCAGGACGAGATCGACGCGCTGAAGGTGGAAACCCGCCACACGCTCGATCTGGTGCAGTTCGTGGGCCCCGACGAGATCGCGCCGATCTGGTTCGAGCGGCCCTATTACGTGGTCCCCGACGGCGATCTGGCGGTCGAGGCCTATGCCGTGCTCCGCGATGCGCTGAAACGTGCCGGGCGGATCGGCCTCGGCCAGTTCGTGATGCGCGGGCGGGAATATGTCGCTGCCCTCAAGCCCTGCGGCCAGGGGCTGATGCTGGAAACCCTGCGCTTCGCCGACGAGGTCCAGCGCGCCGCCCCCTTCTTCACCTCGATCGACGAAGAGGCGAGTGATCCGGAACTGCTCGACCTCGCGGCCGAGCTGATCGAGCGCAAGACCTCGGCCTTCGAGCCCGGTCGGTTCAAGGACAATTACACCCGGGCCCTGCGCCAGCTGATCGACGCCAAGGCGGCGGAGAAATCGGTCGAGGTGGGCGAAGAAGCGGCCGGGGAGACGGGCGGCGGCGGCAAGGTCGTCGATCTGGTCGAGGCGTTGCGCCGCTCGGTCAAGGACGGGGGCAAGGCGAAGCCGGCACGGAGCGGCCGGCGCAAGGCGGGCTGAAGCCGATGACGGCCGACACCCTCGACGCCTATCGCCGCAAACGGCGCTTCGACCGCACGCCCGAGCCGGATGCGGAAGACGGGGGCGCCGCGAAAGGCGGCAGGCTGACCTATGCCATCCAGAAGCATGATGCCCGGCGGCTGCATTACGATCTCCGGCTGGAATGGGCGGGGGTGCTGAAAAGCTGGGCGATCACCCGCGGTCCCAGCCTGGATCCGAAGCAGAAGCGGCTGGCGGTGCGCACCGAAGACCACCCCCTCGCCTATGCTGGCTTCGAAGGGCGGATCCCGGAAGGCCAGTACGGCGCGGGCGAGGTGGTGCTGTGGGATCGCGGCCATTGGGAGCCGATCGGCGACCCCGACGCGGGCCTCGCCGCCGGGCGGCTGGATTTCATCATCCAGGGTGAGCGGCTGCATGGCCGCTTCGTGCTGGTGCGCATGAAGCCGGCGCGGAAGGCGGGGCGGGCCAGGGAAAAGGCGGAAAACTGGCTGCTGATCAAGCGCGACGATGCCGATGCCGACCCGACGAGCGAGGTGACCCGCCGCCACCCCGGCAGCGTGGCGGTTCAGCCGAAAAGCGCGGCCGCACCCCTGCCCGGCTTCGTAGCGCCGATGCTCGCGACCCTGACCGATCGGCCGCCGCGCGGGCCCGGCTGGGCGTTCGAAATCAAGCTCGACGGCTATCGCGCGCTCGCCGCGGTTTCAGGCGGGCGGGTGGTGATCCGCACCCGGTCGGGCCTCGACTGGACCGGCCGCTTCCCCGGCATCGTCAGGGCGCTGGCGGCGCGCGCCGACCTGGACGGCGTGCTGCTGGATGGCGAGGTGACGGCGATGAACGCCGATGGTCGCAGTGATTTTTCCGCCCTGCAGGCGGCGCTCTCCGCCGGGGGCGAGGGGCTGCATTACGGCGTCTTCGACCTGCTGGCCGAGGGCGGCGAAAGCCTGCGCCATCTGCCCTGGACAGCCCGCAAGGCCCGGCTGCGCGCCCTGATCGGCGAGACCGCGGGCGGGACCGTCCATGTCGTCGACCACAGCCCCGGGCCGGCCGCCGCCCTGCTCGACCAGGTGTGCAGGGCGGGGTATGAGGGGCTGATCGCCAAACGGACCGGGGCGCCCTATCGCTCGGGGCGCGGCCATGCCTGGCTCAAGGTCAAATGCGGCCATGCGGGGGAGTATGTGGTGGTCGGCACCTCGCCGTCTGCCGCCGGGCGACCCTTCGCCTCTCTGCTGCTGGCGGTCGTGGAGCGCGGCCGCTGCCGCTATGCCGGCCGGGTGGGCGCCGGGTTCGGCGACAGGGATTTCGCCTGGCTGGCACCCCGGCTGAAGGCGCTGAGCCGGCCGACACCCGCCGTCGATCGCGACACCATACCGCCCGCCATCGCCCGCGAGGCCCGCTGGGTGGAGCCGCGGATCGTGGTCCAGATCGTCCATGGCGGCCTGACCGGCGACGGGCTGATCCGCCAGGGCCGCTATCTGGGCCCGCGCGAGGACAAGCCGGCGGCCGAAGTTGAGGCGGACCGGATGATGGCCGTCGAGGAGGCAGAAGCGATGGACGAGACCGGAGACAGCCTGCGCGGCGTGCGCCTGACCCATCCCGACCGGGTGCTCTTCCCGGAACAGGGTGTCACCAAGCGCGATCTCGCCCGCTGGTTCGATGCCGTGGCGGAGCTGATGATGCCGCATCTGGACAACCGGCTGGTCAGCCTGGTGCGCTGCCCCGAGGGCCGGCGCAAGGCCTGCTTCTTTCAGCGCCATGCCGGCCGTGGCCTGCCGGACGGTTTCGCCGGCCGCAAACTGACCGGGAAGGACGGCCGTACCGAAGAGTATGTTATGGTCCGCAATCCCGAAGGCCTGATCGGGGCGGCGCAGATCGGGGTTCTTGAGCTGCATCTCTGGGGGTCGCGCATCGATCGCCCGGAACGCCCGGACCGGCTGGTCTTCGATCTGGACCCCGATCCGGCGGTGGGGTTCGATGCCGTGCGGCAGGCAGCCTTCGACATGCGCGACGCGCTCGCCGCGCTCGACCTCGCCTCGGTGCCGCTGCTGACCGGCGGCAAGGGGGTGCATGTGGTGGCCCCGATCGCCCGCCGGCACGACTGGCCGGTGGTCAAGGCGGCGGCGAAGGCCCTGGCCACGCGCTTCGCCGACCATGATCCCGCCCGCTTCGTGGCGACGATGAGCAAGGCGAAGCGCAGGGGCCGGATCTTCATCGACCATTTCCGCAACGACCGCACCGCCACCGCGATCTGCCCCTGGTCACCCCGCGCCCGGGCCGGGGCGCCGGTGGCCTGGCCGGTCGACTGGAAGATGCTGGCGGAGATCGACCGGGCCGATGCCTTCCGCCTGGGCGACCCCCTGCCCGCGGCCGACCCCTGGGCCGGGCTGGTGCCGCCCCGGCAGGGGCTGACGGTGGCGGCGTTGAGCGCGCTCGGCGTTACGGAATAGGGGCATGCGGGAATGCGACACCCGGCAATGACCGCAGGCCGCGTTTTCCCCTCGCCATCCACCGCGATGAGAGGATTATTTTGGGCCTGCCCCCCAAAAAAATGAAATACCGGCTTGCCAGAAGGACGAAAAGGCCCCACCTTCGGCAGCGTCGAGTACGAGCCTACCAGGTTCCCAGACCTCTAGCCGATGAACTTCGTATACCCATTCGAATTTGTCTTGTTTGAGATCTGATTTCGACCATCCGCACGCGATGCGGGTGCCCTTATGACGACGACGAAAGGTTATTCCCATGGCTACGGGAACCGTGAAGTGGTTCAACACCACCAAGGGCTTCGGCTTCATCCAGCCTGACGAGGGCGGAAACGACGCCTTCGTGCACATCAGCGCCGTGCAGCGCTCGGGCCTGACCGAACTGGTCGAAGGCCAGAAGGTTGCCTACGAGCTGATCGCTGACCGCCGCAGCGGTAAGCTGGCAGCTGCCAATCTGGAGCTTCTCTGATCCGGTTACGGCGCGCCCCTTCGGGTGGCGCGCTCCGGTGACGATGTCTCCTGGAAAGACCCCGCCCTGGTTTCGACCGGGGCGGGGTTTTTCTCGTCTGCGGATCATGCCGAAACGCGCGCGGACGAAAGGCCGCACTTGAAACCATCCCGGAAAAGCCGCACCCTTTTCCACGTCGGCAGGGACCAGGGATGACGGGGTCCCCGGCTGGCCGTCCGCCAGGGTTGCGGATGACACTGCAAAACGACGATGACGAAAGGGTGTCCCCTCATGGCGACGGGAACCGTGAAGTGGTTCAACGCCACCAAAGGCTTCGGCTTCATTCAGCCCGACGAGGGCGGAGCCGATGCCTTCGTGCACATCAGCGCCGTTCAGCGCTCGGGTCTGACCGAGCTGCGTGAGGGCCAGAAGGTCTCTTACGAGCTGGTCGCAGACCGCCGCAGCGGCAAGCTGGCGGCCGCCAACCTGTCACTGATCGGCTGAGCCCGGCCTGTCCCACAGGCCGGCCTGACCGACAGGCCGGGAGCGCGTTCGCAGGCGTAGGATCGACCACGGACTTTCACGACGCCTGACGATACCCGAGGCACTTTCGGAAACCCCGCATCCTCTGACCGAGGGTGCGGGGTTTTCTCGTCTCCGGCGCCATCATCCCGCGCCATGATCATCCCGGGCCATGATCACCCCGGGCCATGGTCACCCCGGACCGTCATCGTCCCGGGGCGGCACCGGCCGGGGTGCGGTACGTTCCTCGCCCTGATCGGTCAGGGTCGGAAATTCGCCCTGGTTCTCCACCGCCTCCGGCGGTTCCGCCGGGTTGTTGCGGATGCGGTCGCGGGGGGAGCCGGGGCGGAAGGTGGTCAGGTCCTGATTGTCCTCGATCGCCACCAGTTCCTCGGCGCGGCCGCGGTAATCCTCTTCCAGCCCGGGAATGGCGCCCTCTTCCTTCCACAACCGATGCATGTGCTCTTTGATCCGGTCGTCTCTATTGGTTGTTCTCTGCTCCGGGCTCTGCCTGGTCATCACCGGCCTCCTTGCTGGGGATGCCGGTCAACCGGCGGGGCGGAGCGCGGGTTCCGGGGCGGAGGTCCCGATGGCGGGGAACCTGTCGCGCGATCCGGGGTTCACCCCTGGTAACCGCCCGCCTGAGCAGGAGATACCGCCGCCATGGCGACAGCCGATCGGAACCGCCGGCAGCCGGACCAGACCGATGCCGGGATCCTGGGCAGCGCCGAAGGGCGCGAGGCCGATGCCCGCGACACGCGCAGCCCCGATGGCCGGCGCTTCCGCAATGTCCCGCGCGACGAAGCGCCCGCCCGGCCGGACGACGTGATCACCGACCCCGTCACCGGCGAGGCCGAGGGTCTGGACCCCACCGAAGAGGCCACCCGCCGTGCGGCCGAAGACGTGTTCGACGACGACGAGGCCCTCGACGACGAAGACGATGGGGAGACCGAGGATGAAGACCGCTTCCCGGAGGGCTGGCCACCCGACCGCCGCGACACGGACGACGACGATGCCGGGTGAGCGTGTGGCGGGTGAGCGCGTGGCGGGTGACCGTCTGGCCGAAGGCCGGTCGGTGGGGCTGGAGGTGAACGGCCGGCGCCATCGCCTGACCATCGACCCCAGGCTCAGCCTGCTGGACCTGCTGCGCGACCGGCTGGGGCTGACCGGCGCCAAAAAGGGCTGTGACCATGGCCAGTGCGGCGCCTGCACCCTGATGGTCGACGACCGGGCCGTGCTCGGTTGCCTGACCCTGGCCGCCCGGCTGGACGGCGCCCGGGTCACCAGCATCGAGGGGCTGGCGCCGGATGCGGCGGACGGGGGCGCGCTCCACCCCCTTCAGCAGGCCTTCATCGACCACGACGCCTTCCAATGCGGCTATTGCACCCCCGGCCAGATCCTGTCGGCGGCAGCGCTGCTTGCCGCCGACCCCGTCCCCGATGACGACCGGATCCGCGAGCATATGTCGGGCAATCTCTGCCGCTGCGCCGCCTATCCCAACATCGTGGCGGCGGTGCGCGCGGCGGCCGGCCGGATGGGGGGCATGTGATGCAGCCCTTCCGGATCACCCCCGCGACATCGGCCCATGGCCCGGCTTCCAGCGGCGCCCGGCAGATCGCGGGCGGCACCAATCTGGTCGATCTGATGCGGCTGGGGGTGGAACGCCCGGCGGCGCTGGTCGATCTGGACAAGCTTCCGGCGCCGTCGCTCCGCGGCATCACCCGCCTGCCCGACGGCACCTTCCGGATCGGGGCCCTGACCCGCATGGCCGAGGCCCTCGCCGATCCCGCCCTCTGCGCCGCCCTGCCGATGGTGGCCCAGAGCCTGGCGCTGGCGGCAAGCCCGCAGATCCGCAACATGGCGAGCCTGGGCGGCAATCTGCTGCAGCGTACCCGCTGCCCCTATTTCCGCGACGTCAGCTGGCCCTGCAACAAGCGCGAGCGCGGCAGCGGCTGCGCTGCGATGGAGGGCATCACCCGCCATCACGCCATCCTCGGCACCAGCGGCAGCTGCATCGCCGCCTATCCGGGCGATTTCGCCCAGGCAGCCCTGGCGCTGGATGCGCGGATCGAGATCACCGGCAAGGGCGGCCTGAGGCGCATGAATCTGGCCCGGCTGCACCGCCTGCCCGGCGGGACGCCCGATGCGGAAACCGCGCTGGACGCGGATGAAACCATCACCGCCATCTACCTGCCGGCCCCGGGCTGGGCGCGGCGCTCCCTGTTTCTGAAGCGCCGGGAACGCGCCGCCTATTCCTTCGCCCTGGTCTCGGTCGCCTGTGCGCTCGACATGGCCGGCGACCGGGTGCGCGAGGTGCGGCTGGCGCTGGGCGGCGTCGCCACCATCCCCTGGCGCGCCGTTCCGGCCGAACGGCTGCTGGCCGGCGAACGCCTGACCGAGGAATGTGCCCATGCCGCCGGCGTCGCCGCCTTCGCCGATGCGGTGCTGCGGCCCGACAACGCCTTCAAGCGCGATCTGGGCGTCGCCATGATCGTCCGCGCCCTGATCGCCGCCCGCGATCTCGACATCACGGAGGCACGGCCATGACGCTGCCCGCCGGCACCCCGCGGATCGACGGGCGCGCCAAGGTCACCGGCCAGGCGGTCTATCCCGCCGACACCGCCATTGCCGGTCTTGCCCATGCGGCACTGGTCGTCTCGCCCGTGGCCCGCGGCCGGCTGATCGCGATCGAAACCGCGAAGGCCGCCGGCCTGCCGGGCGTGCTGGGCGTGCTGACCGTCCACGACGTCGCCGGTCGCATCGGCCTGCCCCGCTTCGGCGTCGCCGCCGCGTCGATCGCGCCGCTCCAGAACCGGCTGATCCGCCATGACGGCGAGATCCTGGCGGTGGTGGCGGCAGAGACCGCCGAGATCGCGGCAGAGGCCGCCGCCCGGGTGAGCTTCCGGATCGAGACCGAGATCCCCGTCACCGGCTTCGACGATGCCGGCGCCGAAACCGTCGCCGCCGCCGAAGCGGCCGGCCGCAAGGATCCCGGCCAGGGCGATATCGCGGCCGGTTTCGCCGCCGCCGAGGTCTGTATCGACGCCGATTACGAGACGCCGGTGCAGCATCACAATGCGCTGGAGCTTTATTCCACCACCGCGGTCTGGGAGGGGACGGGCGACGACGCCCGGCTGACGGTCTACGAGCCCTCGCAGAACGTCAATGGCTGGCGCCATGAACTGGCCCGCCAGCTGGGCATCGATGCCGGCCGGGTGCGGGTGGTGGCGGAATTCGTCGGCGGCGCCTTCGGCGGCAAGGGGCCGATGACCGCCCGCACGGCGCTGATCGCCTTCGCCGCCCGGCATTTCGGCCGGCCGCTCCGCTGCGTGGTCAGCCGCGCCCAGGGTTTCACCGCCGGCACCCACCGCGCCGAAACCCGCCAGCACATCCGGATGGGGGCCACGCGCGACGGCCGGATCACCGCCTTCGTGCATGAAGGCGCCGAGGTCACCTCGCGCGCCGACCCCTATCTGGTCGGCGGCAATTCGGTCACCGCCCGGCTCTACGGCTATGGTGCGGTTCAGACGAAGCTGGAGCTGGTCCGTGCCGACCGGCCCACCCCCGGCTATATGCGCTCGCCCCCGGAAGTGCCCTATGTCTATGCGCTGGAACAGGCGATGGACGAGATGGCCACCGCACTCGACATGGATCCGATCGCCTTCCGACGGCGGAACGACACCGATACCGACCCGCTGACCGGCAGGCGCTACAGCAGCCGGATGCTGATGCCCTGTTTCGATGCCGCCGCAAAGGCTTTCGGCTGGGACCGGCGCGACCCGGTGCCGGGGTCGATGCGCGATGGCGACTGGGTGATCGGCATGGGCTGTGCCGCCACCGTCTACCCCGCCAACATCGCCGCCGCCACCGCCCGGGTGCAGCTTGCGGCCGATGGCCGGGTGACGGTCGAAACCGCCAGCCACGAGCTTGGCACCGGCATCCGCACGGCCGCCGCCCGCATGGCCGCCGAGGTTCTGGGCGTGGCGCCCGAACGGGTGACGGTCAGAACCGGCGACAGCGACCTGCCGCCGGCCCCCGTCTCGGGCGGATCCAATTCCACCGCCAGCGTCTGTTCGGCGGTGGCGCGGGCCGCAGAAGCGGTGAAGGCCGATCTCTTCACCCGGCTGACCGCCCCCGGGGCCGGCCCCTTCGTCGGGCTCGCCCCCGCCGCGCTCCGCCTCCGGGACGGGCGGGTGGAGGCCGGCGGCCCCTATATGGCGCTGGGTGCCGCGATGGACGCCGCCGGGCTTACCGCGATCACGCAGACGGGCGCATTCATTCCCGAGGGCCTGAAGCCCGATGCGCTGGAGAAGCTGCGTGCCGGCGGCACGCCGATGCGCGGCGGCGGATCGGGCGATCTGCTGCGCTATGCCATGGGCGCCGAATTCGCCGAAATCCGCATCAACCGCCGCACGCTCGAAATCCAGGTGCCGCGCATGACCGGCGCTTTCGCGGCGGGCCGGATCATGAACCCGCCGACCGCGCGCAGCCAGCTGGCGGGCGGCATGATCTGGGGGCTGTCCACCGCGCTGATGGAAGAGACCGAGCTGGACCGCCGGGCGGCGCGCGTGCTCAACCACGACCTTGAAAACTATCTGATGCCGGTCAACGCCGATATCGGGCAGGTGGATGTGATCCTGCTCGACGAGGACGACCGCGCCGGCAATCCCTCGGGCATCAAGGGGCTGGGAGAGCTTGGCAATGTCGGCATGGCCGCCGCCATCGCCAATGCCGTTCATCACGCGACCGGCCGCCGCTTCCGGCGCCTGCCGATCCGCATCGACCGGCTGTTCCTGCCCGCCTCTTACGATGTGGTGCCCTCTCCCGACCCCTCCTGACGCGGCGGCCCCGGCCGCCGCCCGACCGGAAGGACCCTGACATGAAAGCCGTCGTTTTCCACGACGTGGGCGATATCCGTCTCGACAGCGTCGCCGATCCCGAGCTTCAGGCCCCGACCGACGCCATCATCCGCATCACCGCCAGCGCCATCTGCGGCACCGATCTGCACATGGTCCGCGGCACCATGCCGGGCATGAAGCCGGGCACGATCCTGGGCCATGAAGCCATCGGCATCGTCGAGGAACCGGGGTCGCAGGTGCGCAATCTGAAACCCGGCGACCGGGTGGTGGTGCCGTCGACGATCAGCTGCGGCTGGTGCGCCTATTGCCGGTCCGGCTATACCGCGCAATGTGACATCGCCAACCCCAACGGCCCCCAGGCCGGGACCGCCTTTTTCGGCGGCCCGGCCCAGACCGGCCCCTTCGACGGGCTGCAGGCCGACTATGCCCGCATTCCCCATGCCAATGCCGGCCTGGTGAAGCTGCCCGACGGCATCACCGACGATCAGGCGATCATGCTCTCCGACATCTTCCCCACCGGCTATTTCGGCGCCGACATCGCCGAAATCACCGAGGGCGACACGGTGGCCGTGTTCGGCTGCGGCCCGGTCGGCCAGTTCGCGATCATCTCGGCCCGGCTGATGGGGGCCGAACGGGTGATTGCGGTCGACCGCCTGCCCGACCGGCTGGAAGCCGCCCGCGCCAAGGGCGCCGAGATCGTGAATTTCGAGGAAGAGGACCCGGTGGAGACGATCCGCGCGCTGACCGGCGGCATCGGCGTCGACCGGGTGATCGATGCGGTGGGCGTGGATGCCGCCGCCCCGGGCGAAAAGCCGGGCGAGACCGCAACCCGGGTGCTCGATCAGGCCATTCCCGCCATGGCCAAGGCCGGCACGCTCGCCGTCATCGGCGTCTATCCGCCCGATGTGCACAGCTTCCCGATCGGCCAGGCGATGATGCGCAACGTCACGATCAACATGGGCAACTGCAACCATCGCCGCTATCTGCCCCGGCTGGTGGATCTGGTGGCGTCCGGCACCGTCGACCCTGCCACCGTGCTCACCCGCAACGCGCCGCTGATGTCGGCGATCGACGCCTACCGGCAGTTCGACCGTCAGGCCGATGGCTGGCTGAAGGTGTCGCTGACCCCGGGGGCTCGCTGACCCCGGGCGCCGGATCCTGAGATTCCCGGAGGCCCGGATATGGCTGACCTGCTCAGAACCCCGCGCTGGCTGGCGGAGCTTGCCGCCGCCATGCCGGCCGGGACCGGCTATCTGCTGCTGCTGATCGTGGCGGTGGGGGTGGCGCTGATCGCCCACCGCCTGTTCTTCCGCCTGCTCACCATCGTGGTGCCGCGCAGCGGCAAGGGCTTCCGCACCGAAGTCTTCCGCCGGGTGCGCGGCCCCTTGCGCCTGGCCTTCATCCTGATCGCGCTTCGCGCCGTCGCCCCCGAACTCGCCGTGGACGAGGGCGCCAGTGCGATCATCGGCCGGGTCCTGCAGCTGGGGGTGATCGGGCTGATCGGCTGGATCGCGGTCACGGTGCTGCGCAGCCTGGCCGATGTCAGCCGGCGGCGCTATCGGATCGATGTCGACGACAATCTGGTGGCGCGCAAACATCGCACCCAGCTGATGCTGCTGCAACGGGTCGGCATCGGGCTGGTGGTGGTGGTGACGGTGGCGGCCATGCTGATGACCTTCCCGTCGGTGCGCCAGTACGGCGTCAGCCTGTTCGCCTCGGCCGGTGTCGCCGGCGTCGTGATCGGCTTCGCCGCCCAGTCGATCCTGGCCAATCTGATCGCCGGCATCCAGATCGCCCTCACCCAGCCGATCCGCATCGAGGATGCGGTGGTGGTGGAAAACGAATGGGGCTGGGTGGAGGAAATCTCCGCCACCTATGTCGTCATCCGGCTGTGGGACTGGCGCCGCCTGGTGCTGCCGATCTCGTATTTCATCGAAAAACCCTTCCAGAACTGGACCCGCGAGACCGCCGGCATCATCGGCACGGTGATCTGGCAGGTGGATTACGCCATGTCTTTCGCCCGCATGCGCGAAAAGCTCGACGAGTTCCTGAAGCAGAGCCGGCTCTGGGACGGCAAGGTCGGCGTGCTGCAGGTGATCGAGACCACCGAGCGCACGGTCACTATCCGCGCGCTGATGAGCGCCCCCAACTCCCCCACCGCCTGGGATCTGCGCTGCGAAATCCGCGAGAAGATGCTGGTCTGGATGCAGGAGGAATGCCCCGAGGGGCTGCCGCGGCTGCGCAACGACGTCACCGCAACCGTCCGCGCGCCCGATGGGCCGGCAACCGGCGTCGACGGGCAGGAACCGCTGATCCCCAAGGCACCGGACCGGATGGGCGTGCGGCAGTGATCCGGCGGCCGGGTCACCCGGGCGCCATCGCCCCGCCATCCGGCCACATCAGGCTCTCGCCATTGTCGCGCAATGCCTGGCCCCATTTCGCCAGCCACCAGCCATACTGCTCGGGCCAGTCCTCGAAATCGCCGGTCAGGCCCAGAGCCTCGGCGGCGTGATGGGCCCAGAACGGATCGACCAGCATCTGCCGGCCCAGGAAGATCAGATCGGCACGATCCTCGCGCAGGATGCGTTCGGCCAGCTCAGCCGTGCGGATCATGCCGACGGCGCCGGTGGCGATGCCGGCCTCGCGGCGGATTCGGTCGGCGAAAGGTACCTGATAGCCGGGGCCGCGCTTCAGATTGGCATTGGTCGAACCGACCCGCAGATTGCCGCCGGTCGAACAATCGACCAGATCCACGCCTGCCGCCTTCAGCGCGCGCGCGAAGATCACGCTGTCCTCTAGCGTCCAGCCGCCCTCGATCCAGTCGGTGGCCGAAATGCGCACGAAAAGCGGCGTCGCCGGCGGCAGGGCCGCGCGCACCGCCCGGGTCACCTCCAGCGGGAAGCGCATCCGGTTCTCCAGCGTCCCGCCGTAGTCATCCATGCGCTGATTGGCGAGCGGCGACAGGAAGCTTTGCAGCAGATAGCCATGGGCCATGTGCAGTTCGATCACGTCGAAGCCGGCCAGCACGGCGCGCCGCGCCGTGGCGACAAAGGCATCGCAGATCCCGGCGATCTCGTCGCGGCTCATCTCCCGCGGCATCAGCCAACCATCGGCCAGCGGCAGGGCGGAGGGGCCGGCCGGCTGCCACAGCTCTTCCCCGGCGGCGATGTCGCGCCCGGTCAGCGGCCCGTTGCCGCGGAATGCCCGCTGCTGGCTGGATTTGCGGCCGCCGTGATTGATCTGGATGGCGGCCTTGGCACCAAGGGCCCGGATCTGGCCGGCAATCTCGCGCAGGCCGGCGATCTGGCCATCCTCCCACAGCCCTGGATCGCCATTGGTGATCCGCCCGGCGCGGGTAACCGAGGTCTGCTCCACGAAGACCAGACCGGCACCGCCCATGGCGAACTTGCCGTAATGGATCAGGTGAAACGGTTTCACATAGCCGTTCTCCGCCGAATACATGCCCATCGGCGAGACCACGATCCGGTTCTTCAGCTCCACCCCGCGGAAGGTCGCGGGGCTGAACAGCCTGACATCCTGTCGCGTCACGTCTCTTTTCTCCCTCGGTCGCGCGTGATCACACCCCGGGCGCGCAGCGCCTCGATCTGCGCATTGTCATAGCCCAGCATCCCGGCCAGAATGTCGGCATCATCTTCCCCAAGCCGCGGCGATGGCCGGCGCGACACCGGCACGGCGCCATGGAAGCGCAGCGGGCTTGACGGCAGCACCACCCGGCCGAATTCGGGATGATCGACATGTTGCAGCATGCCGCGTTCATGCATATGCGGGTCGTTCACCACCTCCACCAGGTCACGCACCGGAGCGGCCGGCACCTTGTGGCGACGCAGGATCAGGGCCAGCTCCGCCTTGCTGTGACGCGCGGTCCACTCGCCGACCAGGCGGTCGGTCTCATCCATGTTGCGCACCCGGTCGGCAGCGGTGTCGAACCGCGGATCGCGGATCAGGTCCTCGCGCCCCATCGCCTTCAGCAGCGCCGTCCAATGATGCTCGTTGACGCCGATGATGGCGACATGGCCATCGGCCGCCGGATAGACGTTGTAGGGGGCCTCGGCCATGGCGCCGTGACGGTTGCCGGTACGCGGCGGTGCGCGGCCGGTGTCGAAGACGAAGGCCAGGTTCGATGCCAGGCTCGGATAGACCGTCTCCAGCATCGCCACCTCGACCAGCCGGCCCTCACCGGTGCGGGCACGCTGGCAGAGTGCGGTCACGATACCGGCATAGAGATGCACGCCGCTCAGGAAATCGACCACCGCCGGCCCGGCCTTGACGGGGGGGCCGTCGGGAAAGCCTGTGACGCTCATCATGCCCGACGCTGCCTGGACGGTGATGTCCATCGCCAGATTGTCGCGATCGGGACCGGACAGGCCGAAACCCGTGCCCGAGGCATAGACCAGCCGCGGGTTGATCCGGCGCAGCTCTTCCCAGCCCACCCCCAGCCGGTCCATCACCCCGGGGGCATAGTTTTCCAGCAGCACATCGGCCCGGGCGGCCAGATCCTTCAGGATCTGCACACCTTCCGGCGCCTTCAGGTCCAGCGCCATCGCCCGCTTGTTGGCATTCAGCATGGCGAAGGGCACCGCCGCACCCGGGCTGACCCGGGCACGATGGCGGATCGGCTCGCCCGCCGGCGGCTCGATCTTGATCACCTCGGCCCCGGCCTGAGCCAGCAGGAACCCCGCATAGGGGCCCTGATAGACCTGGCCCAGATCCAGAACCGTGATCCCGGCGAGCGGCAGCTCGGCGGCCGCAGTCGGACTGGTTGGCGTCATCACTCGATCTCTGGGCGCCGGCCGGCGCAGGCGCGCCGGTGCCGGACGGCTTTTCTCCCCCGGGGGGAGACGGAAGAAAGAGGTCGAAGCAGGTGCCAAGGGGGAGAGGCACCTGCTCCGACAAGTCCTGGCCAGGGAGGCCGGCGGCGGCTCAGAAGCCGTAAAGGACCGCCGGATTGTCGACCAGGATTCTGCGGCGCACCGTCTCGTCCGGCGCGCATTCGAAAAGAAGGCGGATCAGATCGTCCATCCGCGGGGTGGTTTCGTCGCTGTGGCCGACATGCGGCCAGTCCGACCCCCAGACCAGACGGTCGGGATTGGCGGCGATGATCGCCCGCATATGGCCTGCGGTATCGGCATAGGGCGCCCCGACCCGGGTGTTGCGATCGGCGCCCGACAGCTTTGTCCAGTAGCGGCCGGTCTTCAGCTTGTCGCAGAAGCCGCGGAAACCGGGGCTGTCGGGGGGAATGTCGGCCATGGTCCGCGACATGTGGTCGATGACATAATCGAGCGGCAGCTTTTCCAGGTCGGGGGCCGCCTCCATCAGATCGGAACTGTTGATCCAGAGCTGGGCATGCCAGCCGCGCTCGGCGATCCTGGGCGCCAGCGCCACCAGCTCGTCATAGCTGGTGCCAAGCGTCGAGACCGGCTTGCCGTCCTGGCGCAGCATGGTGATCCGCACCGCCTTGAAGCCGGCATCGGTCAGCTCGTCCAGCACCCTGTCCGAGACGTCGCCCTTCAGGATCGCAGTGGCGCGCAGCCGGTCGGGATAGCGGCGTAGCGCGTCCAGGGTCACTGCATTGTCGGCGCCGGAGCCCACCGCATGGACGATCACGCCGCGCGAGACCCCGATCGCATCCCAATGGGCGAAGAGGTCTTCCACCGTTCGCGGAAAGCGCGGCGTGAAGCGGCCCTCGTCGCCATGGGGGAAGCGGTCATACGGGCCGTAGAGATGCACATGGCAGTCGGCGCTGCCTTCGGGCAGACGCAGGCCTTCAGAGAGGGGATGGGGGGCGGTGGTCATCGGATATCCTCCGGACTGTCAGAGGCCCAGATAGGCCTGTTTGATGTCGTCGGCGTCGCGGAGCGCCGCCGCCGGCCCCTCGCGGGTGACCCGGCCGACGCGCAGAACATAGGCGCGGTCGGCAACCTTCAGCGCCGCGCGCATGTTCTGTTCGACCAGCAGCGAGGCAATGCCGCTCCGGCGCAGCTCGGCGATCGCGCCCAGGACGCTGCGCGCCAGAAGCGGCGACAGCCCCATCGACGGCTCGTCGAACAGCAGCAGCCGCGGCCGGGCCATCAGCCCGCGGCCGATCGCCAGCATCTGCTGCTCGCCGCCGCTCAACCCGCCGGCCAGCTGGCCGAACCGCTCCTTCAGCCGCGGGAACAGCTCCAGCACCCGGTCGACGCCGAATTCGGGCCCGCCGCCATTCACGTCGACGACGCGGAGATTGGCCTCCACCGTCATGCCCGGAAAGATCTCGCGCCCTTCGGGCACATGGGCAAGGCCAAGGCGCGCGGTCTGCCAGGGCTTCAGCCCGTCGATCCGCCGGCCGTCGAAGGTGACCGAGCCGCCGGACAGTGGCAGCACCCCCGAAATCGCGTTGAGCAGGGTGGTCTTGCCGGCGCCATTGGCGCCCAGCATGGCGACGATTTCGCCCGGGCGTACCGAGAGCGACACCTCGCGCAGCGCAGTCACCCGGCCATAGGCGGCCGACAGCCCGTCCACGGTCAGCAATGCGTCAGTCATCCTCGGCCCCCAGATAGGCGGAGATCACCTCCGGATGTCGGAACACCGCGGCGGGCGTGTCGGCCACCACCGGCCGGCCGTCCACCACCACCAGCGCCGCCTCGCACAGTTCGCCGATCGCGGCCATGTCGTGCTCGACCAGCACGATGGTCCGGCCGACCGCGACCTTGCGCACCAGGGCGACGAATTCGGCGGTCTCGACGTCGTTCATGCCGGCGACCGGCTCGTCCAGGAAGATGATCCTGGGGTCGGTCATCAGCATGATCGCCACGGCCAGACGGCGCTGAATGCCGTAGGCGAGGGACGCGGCCGGCTGCCCGGCGATCCGGTCGAGCCCGCAGAGCGCCAGCACGCCTGCGGCCTTGTCCTCGAAGGCGGCCATCTCGTCGCGCCAGCGCCGGCCGTGCAGGATCCGTTCGATCACCGAATGGCCCATGGCCGAATAGCGGCCGTAGAGCAGGTTCTCGCGCACCGTCGCCTGGCCGAATACGGCCGTGCGCTGGAAAGTGCGGCCGACGCCCCGGCGGGCGACCTCGTGATGGCGCATCGCCGCCACGTCCATACCCAGCACCTCGACCGTGCCGGCGCTGGGCCGGGTGATGCCGCAGAGGATGTCGAACAGGGTCGACTTGCCGGCCCCGTTGGGACCGATGATCCCGTAGATCGCCCCTTCCGGGATCGACACATCGACCCCTTTCAGCGCCGCGACGCCGCCATAGCGCTTTTCGATGCCCCGGGCGCGGACCGCAAGGGGCCGGTCGACAAAGCTCGTGCCAGCCGTCATCGCCCGCCCTCCCCGCGCGTCAGCCGCGCCATCACTGCCCGGCCGATCTGGTGCAATCCGCCTGGCGCCAGCATCATCACCAGGATGATCGCCAGCGAGAAGACCAGCACCTTGACGTTGGGGTCGAGCTTCAGGAACTGCGGCAGGATGGTGAAGATGGCGGTGCCGATCACCGGGCCGAACAGCAGGCCGGTACCGCCGATCAGCACGGCGAGCAGGGCATCGACCGTCAGCACCACCGAAAAGACCTCGGGCGTCACGATCTGGGTGTAGGGCAGACAGAGCGCGCCGGCCAGTGCCGCGACCGGCGCGCTCAGCACCAGCATCTTCAGCCGCTCGCGGAACACGTCGACACCCACCGACTGCGCCAGATGGCGGCTCTGGCGGATGCTTTCGATCGCATGACCGAAGCGGGAACTGCGCACCCGGGCGAGAAAGGCCAGCACCAGCAGCAGGATCACGGCCGTGAAGAAGAAATAGCTCTGCGGGTCGGTGAGATCGACCGGTCCGACGGTGAGGCTCGGGAAGCCGAACAGGCCGAGCGGGCCGCCGGTCACTTCCAGATTCATCGCCGCCACCATCATCACCCCGGCGAGCCCCCACGAGACAATGGAGAAATAGGCCCCGGTCAGGCGCAGCGTCAGCCAGCCGATGCCGATCGCCAGCACGGCGGAGGCGGCCATCGCCACCGGCACGGCCGCCACGAAGGGCACACCCGCTTCGATGGTCAGCATCGCCGTGCCATAGGCCCCGACACCGAAGAAGATGCACTGGCCGAGCGGCACTTCGCCGAGGCCGCCCAGCATCAGATTGATGCTGAGCGCGAAGAGCGCGAACGCGCAGGTATAGCCGGCAAGGCTGAGGATGAAGGTGCTCCGGACCCCGAAGCCGATCATCAGGATCAGCAGGATCGCGCCGAGCGTGAGCATGATGCCGGCCGGGGCGCCGCTGCCGGGAGCGGCAGCCGGCCGCCCGCCGGACGAGGTGGAAGACGTGTCGGTCATGTCGGTGCCTCTCTCCCGTCAGTGCCGGTGCAGCTGTGCGCGCCCCATCAGCCCCTGGGGCCAGAGGAGCAGAACCACGATCACGAGCACCCAGCCCAGGGCGGGCGTCCACGACACGGAGACGTAGGTTTCGAAGAAGGCATTGCCGAGGCCGATGGCCATGGCCCCCAGCAGGGCACCCGGAATGCTGCCCAGCCCGCCCAGGATCACCACCGTGAAGGCGGTGATCATGTTGGCGTCGCCCATGGTCGGGAAGGCGCTGATGATCGAGGCGAGCAGCGCGCCCGACAGGCCCGCCGCCGAGACGCCGAGCACGAAGGCGAGCGCACGGATCGTCGGCACATCGATGCCGGAATAGAGCGCGCCGCGGGCGTTCTGGGCGACGGCGAGCAATTGCTGGCCCCGCACGCTGCGCTTCAGCCAGGCCGCAAAGCCGATCAGCACCACCAGCGACACGACGGCGATGAACAGCCGCTGCCCCGACAGGAACAGGCCGAAGACCGTCGTGGTCGCCTGTGCGAACGGCGAGGCCACCGGCATCGGATCGGGGCCGGCCACCAGGATGATCGCGGCCACGATCGCCTGGCCGGCGGCGAAGGTCACGATGATCGAGCCATGCTCGCCGCGGTCATAGATCGCCCGACGGACGATTGCGATTTCGCAGGCAAAGCCCACCGCCGCCACCAGCAGCACCGCCAGCGGCAGGGCGGCCAGATAGGGCAGGCCCATCTGCTGAAGCAGCAGCACGCCGTACCCGCCCAGCGCGAAGAAGGCGCCATGGGCGAAGTTCACGACATGCAGCGTGCCGAAGACCAGGGTCAGACCCACGGCAACCAGCGCATAGCCGGCCCCCAGCATCAACCCGTTCAGAAGCGTCTGGAAAAGGAGATCCATCCGTCCCGTCCTCTGTCGCGAGACGCGGCACGCAGTTGCTGCTGCATCTGCATGCCGCCGCGGATCCTCAACGGTTCGCGATGGTTTCGCGGAGCGTCAACCGGCCGTCCTTCACCTCGTGGATGTAGAACTGCGGTGCCCGGGCCCGGCCACGATCGTCGAAAGTGAGGTCACCACGCGGCGACGGCCAGGGATTGGTGCGAAGGGTCTTCGCGATCAGATCGTAGTCATCGGCGCTGCCGGCCTTGTCCATCGCGCGCGCGATCACCTGCACGGCCTCGTAGGTCACCAGATGGACCTTGTTCGGTTCGGCCTGATGCGATGTCCGGAAGGCCTCGACGAAGGACGCCATCGCGCCGGTATTGCCCTCGGCGATGAAGATGTCGCCGGTGATCAGGCCGTTCATC
Source organism: Tistrella mobilis (assembly GCF_041468085.1). NCBI lineage: Bacteria > Pseudomonadati > Pseudomonadota > Alphaproteobacteria > Geminicoccales > Geminicoccaceae > Tistrella > Tistrella mobilis. The sequence goes on from NZ_CP121015.1 coordinate 498,718, forward strand.
GCCCCCTCGGCCGGGGTCAGCATAGACTCCTGTACCACGCCCGGGGCCTGGGTCTCGACCGGGAAACCGCCCTGCTGACGGATCTGCTTCCAGAGCTGCGCAGACCGCGCCGGATAGGCATCGGCGACGTAGACCAGCTCCGGCGCCGATGCCTTCACCTTGCTGATGATCGAGGTGAAATCGGTGATGTTGGCGTCATAGGTCGCGACATTGACCAGCGGAATCCCGGCCGCCTCCAGCGACTTGCGCAAGCCGGCCAGCAGCGCCTTGCTGAACTCGGAATTCTCGCCCATATAGGCGACCGTCTTCGGCTTCAGCGTGCCGGTGATATAGCCGTTGAAAGCCTCGGAATTCGCCGAAGCGGTGTTGTTGATCTGGAAGAGCCATTTGGATCCCTGCTCGGTGATCGCATCGGCCTGGGCGGCCGCATTCACCTGCAGGATGCGGTTCTTTGTGACCGAGGTTTCGGCCAGGACCACGGAGCTGTTGGTACCGCCGGTGATCGCCTGCACCCGGTGCTCGGACATCAGCTTCTGCACCGCGGCGACACCGCCCTGCGGCGTGCCCTTGTCGTCTTCATAGACCAGTTCGATCTGCCGTCCGCCCAGAATGCCGCCGGCGGCATTGATCTCGGCCGCGGCCATCTCGGCACCCATCCTGGCGTCACGCCCGTAACCCGCAGCCGCACCCGTGAACGGGGCCGCCACGCCGATCCGCACGGGATCCGCCGCCAGCGCCGCGCCAGTCAGAACCATCGCCGCGGTCATGCTGACCGCAGTCGCAAGAATGCGACGTCGCATGTCGTTAACCTCCCTGAAGACCCAGCCTTATGGCGGTCTTTATTGACGAGTTCATGGGGGTTACAGGCACAAAGCCGCACCCTCGTCCCGGATGGGGGCATCCGGACCGCCCGTCACTCGTTTTGCATTGAAGAGATCTTTACCGGGTCGTGCGTGAATTACTCACGGCGGAACCGTCAACCTCTTGGCCTTCAGTATGAGGATGGGCCGGATCAAGTCCAGATTTTCGCCCATGCGTATTTCGTTTTCATATCTGTGGAATCTGGCCGCGCGGCCGCGACGCATGCCTGCGCGCCTTTCAGGGACCGGGCATCGCCCTTCAACAAGAGATGGCCGCTAAATCAGTCCTGTACGGCCGGTGCGGCTTATGCCACGAACAGGATGACAGATCTCTCCGCATCTGCTGGCTGTTCCTCCCCCGTCCGGTGGCGGATCATTTTGCAGAAACCGGCGCTTTCCTTACCGGCGAGCGGGTTTCATCCATGTCTGTCCGCATTTCAAAGCCCCCTGCCTCATCAAGACTTTCCACCATGGCAGGAAGGTTCTGGAAGGTCCTTGCTGATCTGGACGATACCGGATGCCGGTCCGTCCACAGGGCTGTTCAGCCCCTGCGCCGGACGGGCGGCCGCAGCCACCTGTTCCGTGAAGTAAAACCGCACGGCGGCAACCTCTGGCACTCGTGCTATCCTGTCCGCCAGAGCGATTACGGCGGGGAGCCATGGATGCCCTGATCACCGCCGCCGCCCGCGCCCTGGCGGCGGACGATCTTCTGGGGGCGCTCAACAGGGTCGCCCTTCGCGACGACCCGCCGGCGCTGGCGCTGCGCGGCATCGTCATGGCAAGGCTCGGCGAATTCGGCCGGGCACGCGACCTGCTCGCCCGCGCCGGCCGCGGCTTTGGCCGCAGCAACCCCGCGGCCCGGGCGCGCTGCATCCTGGCGGATGCCGAAATCGCCCTGGTGCTGCGCGACATCGCCTGGCCCCAAGGGCTTCTGGATCGCAGCCGCGCGATACTGGAAGCGGCAGGCGACCATGCCAATGCCGCCCATGCCCGGATCATCGAGGCCCGGCGCCTGCTGCTGATCGGCCGGCCGGGCGCCGCCGACGCCCTGATCGCCGGGCTCGATCCCGGCCGCATCACCCCGGCACTCGCCGCCGGGCTGCACCTGACCCGCGCCGGCATCGCCGCCCGCCGGATCGCGGCCAGAGAGGCGGCCGCCGAACTCGATGCCGCCGCCGCGGCTGCGGAGGCAAGCGGGATCGCCGCCCTTACGGCCGAGGTGGCAACCGCCCGCCGCCAGCTCGACGCCCCCGCCGCCCGACTGGTCCGGACCGGGACCGGCCGGCTGGTGACGCTGGCCGAGGTGGAAGCCCTGCCCGCGCAGACGGCGCTGATCGTCGATGCCTGCCGGCTGATCATCCGCGATGCCACCGACGCCCGCCCGCTCGCCACCCGCCCGGTGCTTTTCGCCCTTGCCCGGCAGCTGGCGCTGGCCCATCCGGCCGATGTGCCGCGTGCGGTGCTGATCCGCGAAGGCTTCGGCGGCCGCAGCGCCGACGACAGCCACCGCGCCCGGCTCCGGGTGGAAATCGGTCGGCTGCGCCGCCTGCTCCACCCCCTCGCCCGGATCCGCGCCACCGCGACCGGCTTCGTTCTGGAAACGCCCCGCGCCGGCCCGGTCGCCCTGCTCGACCCGCCGGTCGCAGCCCCGGGCGGGCGGATGCTGGCCCTGCTCGCCGATGGCGAGGCCTGGTCGACCGCGGCCCTCGCCACCGCCCTCGGCACCAGCCCGCGCACCGTGCAGCGCCTGATGGAACGCCTCGCCGCCGACGGCCACGCCCGCCCCACGGGCCGGGGCCGCGCCCGCCGCTGGACGGCACCGGCCCTCGGCGGTTTCCCGACGATCATGCTGCTGCCGGGGGTATAGGCGGGACCGCAATTTTGCCCCTGAAAGTTGCCATTGACGCCGCCGCCGATTGTTGCCGCATCTTTTCTCATCAAGGACTTGCCGGGAATGTCCGGCCTTGATATTTAGGGAAAAAGCTTTACCTCTTGCGTAAAGGTTTTATGTGCTGATCGGCTTCAAGACGACAAAGCTGAAGAAGCTGCTGTCCGACGAACGGCAGCTCAGCCGTGAGTATGGCGCCAGTGGCGGGCGAAAGATTGCGCGCCGGCTCGCCGTCCTTGCCGCAGCGGAGTGTCTGGCCGACATCCCGACCACGCCGCCCACACGACGGCATCAGCTGAAGGGCGATCTGGACGAGCAGTTTGCCGTCGATGTCGAACATCCATACCGCCTGCTCTTCAAGCCGGATCACACCCCTGTACCAAGATGTCAGGATGGCGGCATAGACCTGACGAAGGTCACCGCGATCACCATCCTGGGAGTTGAGGATTACCACTGATGACGACCGCCGCCACGGAATTCGAGCCAGATTATGTCGTCTCGCCGGGAGAGATTCTGGAGGAGATCCTTGAGGCGCGCGGCATGAAGAAGCGTCAGCTCGCCGACAGATCAAACAAGTCGACCAAGCTGATCAGTCAGATCATCGCCGGTATCGCGCCGGTATCGCCGGATACGGCCATCGCGTTCGAGCGGGTGCTGGGCGTTCGGGCCTCCCTCTGGAATAATCTCGAATCCCGGTACCGCCTTCATCTGGCAAAACAGGACGAGCGAGCCCGCCTGGCATCCAACGTTGCATGGGCAAACCGTTTTCCCCTCGCCAGAATGAAGAAATTCGGCCTCGTCGGCGATGCCCGGAAGCCGATCGTCGAAGATATTCTGGATTTTTTCGGCGTGGCGAATACTGACGCCTGGGAGAATGTTTACCTCCAGGAACAGCAGAGAGTGGCGTTCAGAGCCTCGCAAGCGTTCCAAAGCAGCCCCTATGCGATCGCTGCCTGGCTCCGCTGGGGAGAGAAGCATGCGGAATCGCTGGACGTTCCCGCCTTCGACAAGGACAGGTTCAAAACGGCATTGAACGACATCAGGGCATTGACCCGTCTGACGCCTGAAGAGTTTCACGCCCCCCTGAAGGAGTTGTGCAGCCGGTCGGGTGTGGTCGTGCTCTGGCTGCCCGAACTTGATGGCACGCGCCTTAGCGGCGCTACAAAATGGCTCGGTCCGGAGAAGGTCATGATCCAGCTCAGCTTGCGCCACAGGACCGACGATCATTTCTGGTTCAGTTTCTTTCATGAAGCGGCTCACGTTCTTCTTCACGGAAAGAAAGCCGTCTTTATCGACGACGCCAGCAATACAACGACCAAAGAAGAAGATGAAGCGAATCTCTTCGCGCAAAATCATCTCATTCCCAGATCGCATTGGGCTCGTCTCACCAGGACGAAGGCGTTCTCGCGGGACAGAATCGTCTCTTTTGCAGATGATTTAAATATAGCGCCGGGGATTGTTGTGGGGCAACTCCAGCATGCCGGACTCATACCGTACACACATCTGAATGGTCTGAAGCGGAAATTCGTCTGGGCAGATCAGCGCTATAACTGAGGAGATCGCCTTCCCGACAGCATTGTTACTCTCACCCCCACCCTCCCCTGATCCAGGCTGAGGCTCGGACATGATCCCACCGCAGATCCCAAGGGAGGTTCCCATGACCACGACCCGCACATCCCCCACCGCCGCCGCCACGCCTGCCACCACCGAGGCCGAAATCCTGCGCGAATACGGCCCCTGGCCCGGGGTCGAGACCGTGCACGGGATCAGTTTCGACGGCAGCCATGTCTGGTTCGCCGTCGGCCCGGCGGTGAATGTGCTCGACCCGTCGGATGGCCGGGTGGTGCGCACGCTGCCGGTACCGGGAGAGGCCGGCACCGCCTTCGACGGGCGGTTTCTCTACCAGATCGCAGGGCCGGTGATCCGCCGGCTCGACCCTGAAACCGGCGCGGTGCTGGGCACCATCCCCTGCCCGGGCAATGGCTGCGCCTCGGGCCTCGCCTGGGGCGAGGGCACGCTCTGGGTCGGCCAGTTCGATGACCGCCGGATCCTGCAGATCGACCCTGAGACCGGCGCGGTGCTCCGCCACATCACCTCGGACCGCATGGTTACCGGCGTCAGCTGGGCCGGCGACGAACTCTGGCACGGCACCTGGGACGGCGACTGCCAGACGGCCGATCTGCGCCGCATCGACCCCGAGACCGGCGGCGTCATCGCCGTGATCGCGATGCCGGCCGGGCTTGCCGTCTCGGGGCTTGAGAGCGACGGCAACGGCACTTTCTATTGTGGTGGCGGCCGCAGCGGAAAGATCAGGGCGGTGCGCAAGAGCCTGTAAGCACTAGCCCCGGCCACCCCCCGCCACCTCGCGCATGAATGCCAGGAACCGCGGATCCGCGGCATGGGCAACGTTCACCCGGATGGCGGGGGCGCGGGGGGCGCGGTCGGGAGCGAAGACCTGGCCCGGGGCCAGGAAGATGCTGCGCTCCGCCGCGGCGCGGGCCAGCGCCAGTTCGTCCGTGCCGGGCGGCAGGCCGACCCAGAGATAAAAGCCGGCATGGGCCGGCGTCGCCACGTCCAGCCCCATTTCAGACAGGGCGCCGGCGGCCGTGCTCGCCGCCTCGCCCACCCGCGCGCGCAGCCGGCGCAGATGGCGGACGTAATGACCGTCGGAAATGAAATTGTAGATGAAGCGTTCGACATAATCCGAAGTGGCGACCACGGTGAGCATCTTGATGCCCTGCAGCGCCGCCGCCACCGGCGCCGCCGCCGCGACATAGCCCGAGCGCAGGCTGGCCGAGAAGGTCTTGGAGAAGGTGCCGACATAAAGCACCCGGTTCAGCTGATCGAGGGCGGCGAGCCGGGGCGCCGAGGCCGGCATCACATCGGCGAAGGCATCGTCCTCGACCAGCTGGAAGCCATGGCGTTCCGCCGCCTGCAACAGGCCATAGGCCGTGCCCATGGTCAGGCCATGGCCGGTCGGGTTGTGGCCCTGGGACTGGGTGAAGAACAGTTTCGGCCGGTGCTGGGCCAGCTTCGCCGCCAGATCCGCCAGATCCGGCCCTTCGGGCCCGCGGCGGATGCCGATGATCCGCACCTTGGCCAGCGTCAGTTTGCCGAACAGCGGATAATAGCCGGGGTCGTCGACGAAGACCGTGTCGCCCGGCTCCAGATGATGGCGGATGATCAGGTCGAGCGCATGATTGGCGCCGTAGGTGAGCAGCACCTGCCCCACCCCGGCCTTGATGCCCCGCTCCGCCAGCAGCATGGCGATCCGCTCGCGCAGCGGCAGAAACCCCCAGGAACTGCCATAGCCATGGTCGATCGCCTCGCCCTTCGGCCATTTGAACCGGCCGAAAAAGCGGCCGATTTCAGAGCCTTCCATCCAGGCCTGGGGCGGGCGGCCGTCGCCGGGGCGGACCTCGTAATGCTGGTCCAGCTGCTCGCGCAGCAGCGAGACCACATCCACCGCCGCCTCGACATCCGGGTTCTGGCGCGGCAGCGGCCGGCGGTTGCCGCCGGTGACATAGAAGCCCGATCCCGGCCGCGATTCCAGCAGCCCGGCCGCGACCAGCCGGTCATAGACCTCGGCCATCGTGTTCTTCGACACCCCGTGATCCCCCGCCGCCGCCCTGACCGAGGCCAGGCGCTCGCCGGTTTTCAGCAGGCCGCCGGTGATCTGCCCGGTGATCAGCTCGACCAGCTGATCGATGCGGCTGGGTTGACGCGGGGGTGTGTCTGCCATATTGAAGCCGTCCGCCGAACTGTCCCATGAGCTTGACTGGGACAGTCATGGTGATGAACCGTCCGACCGTCCCTTGCCCGTCCCCCGGATCATAGGACAATCATTGCCAAAGTCACAATCCTTCCCCGCTGCCCCCGGAACCATGTTTCCGGGGTCCGGGAAGGCCGGGATGCCGGACAGACGGAGGAAACATGCAGGCCTGCGACAGCGCGATCAATTCGCGCCTTGAGAACTATCGCAACCTCACCCCGGCCGAGCGGCTGGCCGAACTCGCCCGCGCGGCCGGGCTGGATGCAGCCGACCAGGCCCTGCTGGCCGACCCCGCGGCGCTCGCCGTCGATCGCGCCAACGGCATGATCGAGAATGTGATCGGCACCTTCCAGCTGCCGATGGGTGTGGCGACCAATTTCCGCATCAACGGCCGCGACTATCTGATCCCGATGGTGGTCGAAGAGCCGTCGGTAGTGGCGGCTGCGTCCTATATGGCGCGCATCGCCCGCAGCAACGGCATCGGCTTCGAAACCTCCAGCACCCTGCCGATCATGCGGGCGCAGGTTCAGCTTCTGGACGTGACCGACCCCTGGGGCGCGCGGCTGCGCATCCTGGCGGCGCGCGAGGCGATCATCGCCGCCGCCAATGCCAAGGACGCCAGGCTGGTCAGCCTGGGCGGCGGCTGCCGCGACATCGAGGTCCATGTCTTCCCGAAAAGCCGGGTCGGGCCGATGGTGGTGATGCACCTGCTGGTCGATGTCCGCGACGCCATGGGCGCCAACACGGTCAACACCATGGCCGAGGCGGTGGCACCGCTGGTGGAACAGGCGGCCGGCGGCCGGGTGCGGCTGCGCATCCTGTCGAACCTGGCCGATCTGCGCCTGGCCCGCGCCAGTGTGCGGGTCTCGCCCGCCGCACTCGCCACCAAAACCGTCTCGGGCGAGGACATGGTGACCGGTATCGTCGAGGCGGCGGAATTCGCCGCGATCGACCCCTATCGGGCCGCCACCCACAACAAGGGCATCATGAACGGCATCGACCCGGTCGTGGTCGCCACCGGCAATGACTGGCGGGCGATCGAGGCCGGCGCCCATGCCTTCGCGGTGAAGGACGGGCGCTATACCTCGCTCACCACCTGGGAGCGCGACCGCGAGGGCAATCTGGTCGGTACGCTGGAAATGCCGATGGCGCTGGGCCTGGTGGGCGGCGCCACCAGAACCCATCCGCTCGCCCAGGCCGCCCTGCGCATCCTGAAGGTCGAAACCGCGCAGGAACTGGCCGAGGTGACGGTGGCGGTGGGCCTGGCCCAGAACATGGCCGCCCTGCGCGCACTTGCGACCGAAGGCATTCAGCGCGGCCATATGGCGCTGCACGCCCGCAACATCGCCATCCTGGCCGGGGCCGAAGGGGCCGAGATCGAGGCGGTGGCGAAGCAACTGGCCGCCGCCCATGACGTGCGCGTCGACCGCGCCCGCGAACTGCTCGACGAGCTGCGCCGGGGTTGATCCCCGGCGCCAATCACAAACAGCCAGTCACATCCGGCTGACGATCCTGGGGAGAAAACCGATGACCAGCCATGATCAGACCACCCGCCGCGGCCTGCTGAAGCGCGCCGGCGGCATCGCCGCCGCCGGTGCCGCGGTGGCCGCCGGTGCCGGCACCTTCGCCGCACCCCATGTCGCCCGTGCCGCCGGCCAGCCGGTGAAATGGCGCATGCAGGCGCTGTGGGATGCCAACACCACGCCGATGAAGTTCGAGCAGCTCTTCGCCGACCGGGTGAAGGAACTCACCGGCGGCGGCTTCGAGATCCAGACCTTCACCGCCGGCCAGCTGGTGCCGGCCAACCAGGCCTTCGACGCGGTCCGCGCCGGCGCCTTCCAGATGATGAAGACCTTCGACGGCTACGAAGCCGGCAAGATCCCGGCCTTCGCCTTCACCTCCACCGTGCCCTTCGGCTTCCCCGAGAGCGACCAGTACGAAGCCTGGTTCTACGAGAAGGGCGGTCTCGACATGGCGCGCGAGGCCTATGGCAAGGCCGGGCTGATGTATATCGCCCCCACCGTCTATGGCCAGGAGCCGATCCATTCGAAGGTGAAGATCTCGTCGATCGCCGAGTTCCAGGGCAAGAAGGGCCGCTTCGTCGGTCTCGCCTCCAGTGTGATGGGCGCCATGGGCGTGGCGGTGACGCCGCTGCCGACGGGGGAGGTCTATTCCGCGCTGGAAAAGGGCGTGATCGACATCGCCGACCGCGGCGACCTGACCGCCAACCTCCAGGCCGGCCTGGCGGAGGTTGCCAAATTCGTCATCCTGCCCGGCGTCCACCAGCCGACCACCGCCACCAGCTATGTGGCGAACAAGGCCGCCTACGAGGCCCTGCCGGCGGAATACAAGGCGGTGCTGGCGGTGGCGGCCCGCGAGACCTCGGCGGCGCTGCGCCAGCATATCGTGGTGCAGGACGTGGCCTCGCTGGCGAAGTATCGCGAAGCGGGTGTGGAGATCGTCGAACTCGACCCGGCCGACATCCGCGCCAACCGCGCCAAGGCCGAGGCCCAGTGGCGCGTCGCCACCAAGGACGACGCGCTCGCCACCCGCATCCTGGACAGCCAGGTCGGGTTCATGAAGGAACTGGGCCTGCTGGGTTGAGGGAGAAGGAGGGAGGCGGACGCCTCCTTCCGTTCGTCCTGCCGATGTCCGGATCCGCAGGGGACAATTCCTGAACGACGTTTACACCGTCATCCCGGCGAAGGCCGGGATCCAGGTCTGTCTCCACAAAAAAGGATGCCGAACACCTCGCGTTCGCCCGCGGATGGCGTGGATCACAACGCCTGACACGATCCATCACCAGGGATGATCGCCGTCCATTTCCGTAGAAGCCTACCTGGATCCCGGCCTTCGCCGGGATGACGGTATTGGTGTTTGTGCACAAACGGGTGAGGCCGGCAACGGACATCCGCGACAACCGCCGTGGCGCTTCTGCCGGGCGCCACCTGCCCCAACAACACAACATCGCCGGGCGGCGGGGCCTTTGTCCCGCCGCCTTCGTCCGGTTCCGGTGCGGAGGATCCTGATGTCCGCCCTTGTCGGGGTGGTCCGCGGCTATTGCACGGCCGTCACCGCCTTCAACCATTTTCTCGCCCGGCTGGCCGCGCTCGTCATGTTCGTGGTCGTGCCGGTGATCCTGTTCGAGGTGGTCTCGCGCTATTTCTTCGATGCGCCGACCAACTGGGCGATGGAATCCGCCACCCTGGTCTTCGGTCCCTATTTCCTGACCGCCGGGCCCTGGCTGCTGCACATCCACGGCCATGTGAACATCGACATCCTCCACAAGGCGGTCGGCCGGCGGTTGCAGCTTGCCTTCGATGCCTTCGGCCAGCTGGTGATCATGGGTTTCTGCTGGGTGCTGATCGAGCTTTCCTGGCCGCTTGCGGTCAATTCCTGGGAGCTGGGCGAGACCAGCTTCTCGTCCTGGAACCCCGAGATCTGGTGGACGAAATTCTTCCTGCCGGGGGCGCTGGCCCTGCTGTTCCTGCAGGCGGTGGCCGAATTCCTGCGCGCTGCGCTGCAACTCGGCGGCGGTGACGACCCGATGAACGGCGCCGGCCGGCCCCGGGCAGGTGCGGCATGACCGGCATTGCATCCGAAGGCGTCCTGATCTGGATGTTCGCGGGCCTGGTCGGGCTGATGCTCACCGGCCTGCCGCTCGCCTTCGTGCTGGGCGGGCTTGCGATCCTGTTCACGGTGCTGCTCTGGGACCCTGCGGCGCTGACCATCACCGTGCTGCAGATCTTCGACACCATGCGCTCGGACTCGCTGATGTCGATCCCGCTCTATGTGATGATGGCAAGCGTGCTGCAGCGCTCGGGCATCATCGAATCGCTCTACAAGGCGATGGAGCTGTGGTTCAACCGCCTGCCCGGCGGGCTCGCCATCGGCACGGTGATCATCTGCACGATCATGGCGGCCATGACCGGCATCGTCGGCGCCGCGGTCGCGGCCATGGGCATCCTGGCTCTGCCCTCGATGCTGAAGCGCGGCTATGACCAGCGCCTGGCGCTGGGCACGATCTGCGCCGGCGGCACGCTCGGCATCCTGATCCCGCCTTCGGTCGTGACCATCGTCTACGCCGTCACCGCCCAGGTCTCGATCGGCCAGATGTTCATCGGCGGCATCATCCCGGGCCTGCTGCTGGCCGGGCTCTATGTCGCCTATATCGTCATCCGCAGCCTGATCGACCCGTCGATCGCACCACGCGACCCCTCGCCGGTCGCCTGGGGGGCCCGCCTCCGGTCGCTGCGCGCGCTGATCCTGCCCTTCCTGATCATCCTGGGCGTGCTCGGCAGCATCTATGCCGGCATTGCCACGCCCACCGAAGCGGCGGCGGTGGGGGTGGCCGGCGCGGTCATCTCGGCGGCGATCGAACGTCGGCTCAGCCTCTCCATGCTGTCCGGCGCCGGCATCGACACGATCAAGGTGACCGCGATGATCCTGTGGATCACCATGGGCGCCAAGGCCTTCGTTGCGATCTTCACCGGCACCGGCGGCGCCGATTTCCTGCTGGAGTTCATCCGCGACCTGGACGCCAACCGCTGGCTGGTGCTGGCGGCGATGATGGGCGTGCTGGTGTTCCTGGGCCTGTTCCTGGACGAGATCGGCATCATCCTGCTCTGCGTGCCGGTTTTCCTGCCGGTGATCCAGCTCCTGGATTTCGACCCGCTCTGGTTCGGCATCCTGTTCATGGTCTCGGCCCAGACCGCCTATATCAGCCCGCCCTTCGGCTACACCCTGTTCTATCTGAAGGGCACGCTGCCGCCCGAGATCGGCATGGGCACGGTCTATCGCGGCATCATCCCCTTCATCCTGCTCCAGCTGGTGGGGCTGGGCCTCTGCGCGGCCTTCCCTGAGCTGGTGTTGTGGTTGCCGAAGATGATGGTGGCGGGGTAGGCAAAGTGCAGTGGACGCAGACCGAGGTGTCAACGGACAGCTGTCCGTTGACACCCGCCTGCGACTCCGACTAACTCCTCGTCACCCCAATCAACCTTGATCACCCCGGTCAGGCGACAGGAGGAGCTCACTTGAACGCACCTGCAAAACGCCGCCGGCCTGCGCAGCTCTCGTTTTCCAACATTTGTCCCGTCGATGCTGCGGTCGAAGCCATGTCCACTGCGGGGATTGATAAGCGGGGAGCGGTCTTCACGCGTCGTGAAGTCGTCGATTTCATTCTTGACCTGGTCGGTTATTCAGTCGACCGCCCTTTGCATCATATGCGGCTCCTGGAACCTTCGGCAGGTGACGGCGATTTTCTGCTACCGGCGATCGACAGACTACTGGCATCCTGGCAAAAAGCCGGCAAACCGACGGCTGTAGAAACACTCCGGGATGCAGTGCGGGCAGTAGAACTTAATCGTGTTTCCGTGGATGCGTGTCGCCGCAAGGTGATTTCTCGCCTGATCGAGGAAGGGCTCCCCAGGCAGGCCGCCGAATCGCTCGCAGCTTCCTGGGTTATGCAAGGTGACTTTCTACTAACACATTTCGATCAGACGTTTGACTTTGTGATTGGCAATCCGCCCTACGTGCGACAAGAGCTCATCCCCGATGCGCTCATCATGGCTTACCGCGCGCGATACAGGACGATTTATGATCGCGCTGACCTCTATATTCCCTTTATTGAGCGCGCCCTTGAACTCTTGAGCAAGAGCGGAGCCTGCGGCCTGATCTGTTCAGATCGATGGATGAAAAACCGTTATGGCGGGCCACTACGAGCGTTCGTTGCCGATAACTATCACCTGAAAATCTACGTCGACATGGTTGGCACAACAGCCTTCCATGCGGACGTCGTAGCATATCCAGCAATCACCGTTATCACGGCCGATCGGCCAGGCGGTCCGACGCGCATTGCACATCGACCACCAATAGCAATCGAACCGCTTGCGAAACTCGCAAAAGCGTTAACTTCCGACGCAGTATCCAAATCTCAAGGCGAGGTGCGCGAACTCTATGGGGTAGCTGCTGGTTCAGAGCCCTGGCTTCTGGAAGAATCTGCTCAGCTTGCACTAGTCCGCCGCCTTGAGGCGAGCTTCCCAACTCTCGAAGAGGTCGGCTGCAAGGTGGGAATCGGCGTTGCGACCGGTGCCGACAAAGCATTTATCGGTCCCTTTAAGAATTTGGATGTGGAACCGGATCGTAAACTTCCGCTTGTAATGACGCGTGACATCCAAAATGGGAATGTATCTTGGCGCGGCCTTGGTGTCATCAATCCCTTCGGTGATGATGGGCGCCTTGTCGATCTCGCCGATTATCCCAGGCTACGCACTCATCTGGAAGCGCACCGTAACCAGATCGTAAAACGCCATGTTGCGCAGAAATCTCCGCGCCAGTGGTATCGTACGATAGATCGCATCTATCCGGCGATAGCGAAAAAGCCAAAGCTGCTGATACCCGACATCAAGGGAGAGGCTCATGTTGTTTATGAAAGCGGCGAACTGTACCCGCATCACAATCTTTACTTCATAACTTCAGATCACTGGAATGTACGAGCCCTTCAAGCCGTGCTTCTTTCTGGCATTGCACGACTTTTTGTAGCGACCTATTCGACCCGCATGCGCGGTGGTTATCTTCGGTTCCAGGCACAGTATCTGCGCCGGATCAGACTCCCGGCCTGGGACAGCGTACAGGCCGTACTTCAAAACAAGCTGATCGAGGCAGCCACAGATGGCGATGTCGTCGCTTGCAATCAAGCCGTTTTCGATCTCTACGGCTTGTCGAAAAGCGAACGGATGGTGCTTGGAGGTGGTGAGGACTAAATGGCTCTTGATTTGGCTGACTACGAGCAGAAGGCACGCGACGCGACGATGGCCTTTTGGGGTAACCGCCAGAAAGCGCTTGATGCCAAAACCAAAGCGGGTAAGAGCGACATCGGTGAACGCGGTGCCGTTACTGCAGGCAACACGATGGACGGCTTCATCGCCCTCATGATTGACCTGATACATGCCAACGGTCTTACCCAAGCTGAAATCCATCGAGCTCGTAGCGCGCTGACTTTGCCAGGTTTTTTTCCGCCCCACCAAATTATGGGACATTCTGGTAATTAACCAAGGCCGTCTCGTCGCGGCGATAGAAATGAAAAGTCAAATTGGCCCTTCCTTTGGCAACAATGCCAACAACCGCGCGGAAGAGGCCATAGGAACTGCCCACGATTTTTGGACTGCTTATCGTGAGGGTGCTTTTGGTGCGGACACGATCCGTCCGTTTGTTGGCTGGCTTGTCTTGGTTGAGGATGCGCCGAAATCAAGAGCATCTGCTCAACGAGAGGTCTCCCGCCATTACCCTGTCTTCTCAGAATTCAAGAATGTTTCTTATCTACAGAGGTACGATATCCTCTGTCGGAAACTCATGCGTGAGAACCTATACACTTCTGCCTGCACCCTCACTTCTTCCCGCGAGGCAAAGACGACCGGAAGCTATGCAGAGATGTCTGAGATCACAAGCCTGAAGTCCTTCGTCACAGCATTTGCCGGCCATATCGCAGCTGAGGTTGCCAGAGGGTAGTTCCCGGATCGGATCGGGCCTGTTCCGGGAACAGGCCCCCGATGCAGCTTGATGGCCGCCAATCACCCCTCCCCCGCCACCCGCATCAACAACCCGTCATGCACCCGGCCGGAGGTCGTGGCCCCCGTCTCCCGCACGAAGCCCTCGCGTTTCACCACGGAGCTGCCCTCCGTCGCGAGGCGCGGGTGGTCGCGGCGGAGCAGGCGGCCGGTCGGGGGTTGGGCGGTGGGGCTGGCGGCGTCGGCGAGCGCGCGGACGAAGCTGCGCCACCAGCGGCTGACATCGTTGACCGACAGCACCGCCATCATCGCCTTCCAGCGCTCGCGGCGTTCCTCAAGGCTCATGGTCAGGCCCTGCTGCATAAGCCGGGCGGTCTCGTCGTGGTCGAGCGGGTTGACGATCAGGGCGGCGTCCAGTTCATGTGCGGCGCCGGCGAAGCGCGACAGCATCAGCACGCCCGGATCTTCGGGGTTCTGGGCGGCGACATATTCCTTCGCGACCAGGTTCATGCCGTCATGCAAGGGCGTCACCACCGCCATCCGGGCCATGCGCAGCACGCCGGCAAGCGTTTCGCGCGGGATGCCGCGGTTGATATAGCGCAGCGGCGTCCAGTCGGGTTCCGAGAAGCGGCCGTTGATCCGGCCGCTGATCTCTTCCAGCTCGCGCCGGATCGCGACATATTCCGGCAGCTTGCTGCGCGACTGCGAGGCGATCTGCACGAAGGCCATCCGGCGGCGCAGCTCGGGCGCGTTCTCCAGCAGGCGCTCATAGGCCAGCATCCGATGCGGCAGGCCCTTGGTGTAATCCAGCCGGTCGACGCCCAGCATCAGCGCACCGCGGCCGGCGCCGCGGGCAAGCTTGATGCAATACTCGCTCCCGGCATGGCGCTCGGCGGTCAGGGCAAAGGCGGCGGGGTCGATCGAGATCGGAAAGACGGAGGCCCGGAAATGGCGGCCGAAGGCTTCCATCCGCCCGTCCATGGAGACGCTGCCCCCCGCTTCCCAGCGGATATAGTCCTGGAAGGCCCGCAGGTCCGCCGCGGTCTGGAAGCCGATCAGATCGGCATGGGCCAGCCCCTCTACCAAAGCGCGGTGTTCGGGCAGGGCCGCGAAGGCATCCGCGGCCGGAAAGGGCGTGTGCAGAAAGAAGCCGATCGGGTTGCGCATGCCCCGCCGCCTGAGCTCTTCGGCCGCCGGCAGCAGATGGTAGTCATGGATCCAGATCATGTCGTCGGGATGCAGCAGCGGCAGCAGCCGGTCGACGAACTGGCGGTTCACCGACCGATAGGCGGTGTAGCGGTCGGCATCGTGGTGCATCAGATGGGGGGCGCTGTGCAGCACCGGCCAGAGCGCCTCGTTGGCATAGCCGTTGTAATAGCCGCGATGATCGGCCGGCGTCAGGTCCACGGTGGCGACCCGGTAGCCGCCGGGCTGGATCTCGGGCCCATGCAGGGCCGGCGCCTCGGAAAGCTGGCCGCTCCAGCCGAACCACAGGCCGGCGGTCTCGCTCAGAGCCTCGCGGACGGCCACGGCCAGTCCGCCGCTCGCCCCCGCATCTTCGGTGGACCGCGGATCTGCGCGGGCCACGCGGTTGGAGATCACCACAAGTCGCTTCAAGATCCGTCCCTCCAGGCTCCGACCGGGCCGGTCCTGGCCGGCGCCGTCGTCGCAATCATCACTCGTCGCAATAACCCGCGGAGGAGGGGTTAGGTTCCGGCGCCGCCGGCCTCCGCGTTCATGCCGGCAAGCCCGGCCAGCCAGCGGCGAAAGGCGGGCGCATCGGGCACGGTCCAGCGTGCGGCAGTCCCGGGGGCGGCCTGCGGGCCGATGCCGGTCGCCCCGACACGGATCGAATGGCCGCCCATGGCATTCACCATGGCGAAGCCGTCCTCGTCGGTGACGTCGTCACCGGCGAAGACCGGCACCCGGCCATGAAAGGGAGCGGTGCTCATGAAGCTGCGGATGGCGGTGCCCTTGTCGGCGCCCGCCATCCTGAGTTCCACCACCATCTTGCCCGGCATCACCCGCAATTCCGGCCGGGTCGTCCCCGCCAGCCGCCGGGCCAGCGCCAGCGCGCCGGCCCCGGCTGCCGGGGCTGCCCGGTAATGCAGGGCAAACCCGTGGGATTTCCGCTCCAGCAGCACGCCGGGATGGGCGGCGGTGAAGGCGGCGAGCGGCGCCTCCAGCGCCGCGAAGCCTTCAGGATGCGGCAGCGGCGGCCGGCCGCGCCATTCCAGCCCGTGCTGGCCGGCGGCCGCCGGCCGGGCGGGATGGAACAGCCGCTCCAGCTCGGCCAGCGGCCGGCCGCTGACCAGGGCCAGCGCCCCGCCGAACCGCTCCGTCAGCCGCTCCAGAAGGGCCGGCAATTCCGGGCTCACCACCACCGCATCGGGGCTGGGGGCGATGTCGACCAGGCAGCCGTCCACATCCAGAAACAGCGCCCAGTCGGGCCCGGCCTGGGGCAGGCGCGACGCCGCCAAGGTCACTGCCCCGGGGTCGCGGGCTTGCCGTTGCCGCCCGGCTGCCTGCCCGGGGTGAAGGGCGCCGAGGCCTGGGCGGTGCCCGAACCGGTGGTTCCCGGCGCGCCGCCGCCCACCTCGGACCCGAAACCGCCCGAGGAGCCGGCCGCAGAGGTGCCGGTGGCCTCTTCCTCCATCCGCCGGCGGAAGCGGCGCAGATCGTCCATCAGCTGACGCTTGGGATGGCGCGGCATCAGCCACTGGCCGATGCGGCCCAGCAGCCCCGCCGGCACCTCGTAACGCAGCGTCACCGCCACGTCGGTGCGGTCGCGGCCATCGCCGTTTTCGGTGTCGGGGATGAATTCGACCATGCCGGCATTCTGGAAATCCGCCTCTTCGGTGGTGCTCCAGGCGATGCGGCGGTCGGGGATGTCCTGGGTGATGCGCGACACGAAGCCGATGCTGTCGCCCGCCGGCCCGTCGATGATCCAGCGCGAGGTGCTGTCGTCGATCTCGCGGATGCTGTGCACATGAGAGAGGATGCGCGGCAGGTTTTCGAGGTCGCGCCAGCGCCGGTACAGCTCCGATGCCGGGCGGTCGATCGTCACCGACGCATGGATTTCAGAGGTGCCGCGGCCGTTCACCTCCTGCTCGTGCCGGGTGTCGATGCCCAGCCGTTCATAAAGCATGCAGCGGCCCTGCAGGCCGCGATGGATCAGCAGACCGCCGGCCGCCATCGACAGAAGGCCGCCGGCATGAGCCGGATGGTCGGATTTCAGGCCGTGGCGCACCAGACAGGCACCCAGAAACAGCGAAACCAGCTGTTCCGCCGGATGCACATTGGGGGTGCCGTCGTGATGGCCGTGATCGGTACGGGTCGCCATGGGGGAAGGCTCCTTGGGATGAACAGTGGTCCCGCACAACCCCCGACCGGCCAGAGGGTTCCCGCCATGCAGAGAGGGTTCCCGCCACCCGGGCGGAACCGGGACGCGGAACCAGGATGCCCGGGCGGTGTTGATGCAGCAGACGGCCCATCGATGCCCGAGGACGCCTGGTCATGCACAGATCCGACGAGACACCCGCGGACCGCACCCGCCGCCTGGAGAAGATCGCCCACCGCATCTGGGTAGAGGAAGGCCGCCCCCATGGCCGCGATCGCGCGCATTGGGCGGCGGCCGAAGCCGAGCTTGAGGCGCTGGAGGCGGCCAACCGGTCGGTACCGGAAACAGGCCGCCCGCCGGGCCCGGGCGACGCACCCTATGAGGCCGGCCCCACACCCGGCCCGGCCGTACCCGCCCCACCCGTCCCCGGCTCCCCCGCGCCGTCTGCCGCGGAACCCGGCCCCGCGGCGCCGGAAACCCGCACCCGGCGCCGCCTGGCCGCCGGGACGACGGCTGACACGCCAGAGACGAAGGCGGTCGGGGCCGGGACGCACCGCGCCAAGGGCGGCACCGACGCCGCGCCGACAGCGACGGCCGATGCGCCAAAGAAGGCGGGCACGAAGCCGGCCACCCGTTCCCGCACCCGGCGGCCGGCGGGGGATGCATGAACGCGCAGTCCTCCCGAACCCCCTGGCACCCCCGGATCCTGATGGTGCCCGCCGCAACCGCCCGCGAGGGCGCGGCGCTGGCGGCGGCCGCCGCCCGGGCCCGTGATCTGGGTTTCGATCATCTGCTGCTGGCCGGCCCCGCCGAGCCGGCCCGGATCGAGGCCGCCTGCCGCAGCGCCGCCGGTCACGGCATCCGGTTGCTGATCGATCTGCTGCCCGAACCCGACCCGGATCGCGACATGCGCGCCGGCCGCGATCCGCGCCGACAGGCTCTGATCCCTGAAAATGAACAGGACGAGGCGACGCTGACCGATCTGGTCGATGCCGCGATGGCGGCCGGCGTCGCCGGCTTCCGCGCGCCCCTGCCCCGGGCGGTGACGCCCGGGATCTGGGCGCGGCTCCGTGCCCGCGCCGCCGAGTGCCGTCTGCTGCTCTGGACCCATGGGCTGACGGCGGAGCAGATCGGCACGCTCGCCGCCTGCGGCTTCGACGCCGCGGTCGCCTCCGATGCCTGGTGGGATCTGGCGGCACCCTGGATGCTGGACGAGATCGACCGCCTGTCGCGCATCGGCAGCGTGCTGACCTGCCCGGAAGTGCCCTTCGGGCCGCGCCTGCCCGAGATTCTGGGCGGGCCCGGGGTGGCGGAGGCGGTGGGGCGGCGCAGCCTGAGGCTCGCCCCCTTCCTGTTCGACGGGATCATCGTCCAGGCCGGATTCGACTGGGGTGCGCCCGATCCGCTCCGCCCGGACATGCCGGCGCCCGAGAAGGCCCGGCAGCCGCGCTATGATCTTTCCCAGCCGCTGCGGGTCGCCAATGCCGGTTTCGAGCGGCTGGAAACCACGGGCCGGCCGGCGCTTGAGATGCTCACCGGCGAAAGCGGCCCGATTCTGGCCTTCAGGGCCGGCAATGACCGGCTGGTGGTGGCGTCGCGCCTGCCCGATGCACCGCTGCGCATCGATCCGCAGCCGCTGCTGGCCCGCGGCCCGGACATGGCTGCACGGCGGCTGGTCGATCACCCGCCGGGCACGCCGCTGGATCTGGCGCCGGGCGGGGTGGCGGTTCTGGAGATCTGCGAAGAGCCGCCGGTGCGCGGGCCAGAGGCCGGGCCGGCAGAGGCTGCGGCGCAGCTGCCGCGGATCGCCATCGAAGCCGTCTCCCCCGTGCTCGACGACGGCCGTTTCGCCATCCGCCGCCGGCTGGGCAGTTCGCTTGAGGTCGAGGCCGATATCTTCGCCGATGGCCACGACGTCATCAAAGTCGTGCTCCGGCTGCGCGCCGAGGACGAGACCGGGTGGCGCGAGGTGCCGATGAGCCATGTGGTCAACGACCGCTGGCAAGGCCGGGCGCCGCTGGACCGGCTGGGCCGGCACCGGTTCGAAATCATGGCCTGGCGCGATGCCTGGGGATCCTATCGCACGGATCTGGCCAGGAAACAGGCGGCCGGCGTGGTGCGGCCGGTGGATCTGGCCGATGGTCTGGCCCTGCTCCGCGCCCATGGCATCGACGACATCGCCCACGACGTGGAGCAGGCCGACGATGACGGGGCGAAGATCCGCCGCCTGCTCGACGACGAGACCCGGGATGCCATGGCGCTGGTCGACCCCCGCCCCTTCGCCAGCGCCACGCCCCGCGACTATCCGGTCGATGTCGAGCGGCTGCGGGCGGGATTTGCCGCCTGGTACGAGCTGTTCCCCCGCTCGGAAACCGAGGATCCCGGCCGCCATGGCCGGTTCGACGACGTGATCCGCCGCCTGCCCGAGATCCGGGCGATGGGCTTCGACGTGCTCTACATGCCGCCGATCCACCCGATCGGGCGCACCAACCGCAAGGGCCGCAACAATGCCCTGACGGCGGGTCCCGACGATCCCGGCAGCCCCTATGCCATCGGAAGCGAGGCCGGTGGCCATGACGCGATCCATCCCGAACTTGGGACGCTGGAAGATTTCCGGGCGCTGGTCGACGCGGCCGCCGGCCATGGCATGGAGGTGGCGCTGGATTTCGCCATCCAGTGCTCGCCCGATCATCCCTGGCTGAAGGACCATCCCGAATGGTTCGCCTGGCGATCCGACGGCTCCATGCGCTATGCCGAAAACCCGCCCAAGCGCTATGAAGACATCGTCAATGTCGACTTCTATGCCGAGGGCGCGGTGCCGGCGCTGTGGCAGGCGCTGAGGGATGTGGTGGCCTTCTGGGTGGCGGAAGGTGTCCGCCTGTTCCGGGTCGACAATCCCCACACCAAGCCGTTTCCCTTCTGGGAATGGCTGATCGCCGACATCCGCCGCGACCATCCGGACGTCGTGTTCCTGGCCGAGGCCTTCACCCGGCCCAAGGTCATGTACCGGCTGGCCAGGCTCGGCTTCGCGCAGTCCTATACCTATTTCACCTGGCGCGACGACAAGGCCGGATTGACCGCCTATTTCACCGAGCTCAGCACGCCGCCGGCGGTGGAGTTCTTCGGGCCGCATGTCTTCGTCAACACCCCCGACATCAACCCGTATTTCCTGCAGACATCCGGGCGGCCGGGCTTTCTGATCCGCGCCTGCCTCGCCACCATGCTCTCAAGCCTCTGGGGGATGTATGCCGGCTTCGAGCTGTGCGAGGGCGCACCCCTGCCGGGGCGCGAGGAATATCAGGACAGCGAGAAATACCAGATCCGGCCGCGCGACTGGAACCAGCCCGGGAACATCCGCGCCGAGATTACCCTGCTCAACCGCATCCGCGCCGCACACCCGGCCCTGCATCAGAATCGCGGTCTCGCCTTCCACACCGCCTGGAATGATCAGGTGCTGCTGTTCAGCAAGACCACCGATCAGGGCGACGACATCGTTCTGGTGGCGGTGAGCCTGGATCCCCACCACGCCCAGGAGGCCGCGATCGAGCTGCCGCTCGAACGCTGGGGTCTGCCCGAAAATGCAGGCGTGACCATGGATGATCTGATCGGCGGCCGGCGATCGACCTGGACCGGCCGCCACCACCGGCTGCGCCTGGACCCCGCCCGCCTTCCCTTCGCCATCTGGCGGGTGCTGCCGCCGGTGAGAGGTTGAACCACATGCCCGCACCCACCACCCCCGTCTCATCCCCCACCGGCGCGCAAGGCCGCATCATCCGTGCCGGCGACGGCAGCCCGGGCGACCCGCTCTGGTACAAGGACGCCGTCATCTACCAGCTGCATGTGAAGTCGTTCCAGGACAGCAATGACGACGGCATCGGCGATTTCCCGGGGCTGATCTCGCGGCTGGACTATATCGCCGGGCTTGGCGTCGACACGATCTGGCTGCTGCCCTTCTACCCCTCGCCCTTGCGCGACGACGGCTACGACATCGCCGATTATCGCGACGTCAACCGCGCCTATGGCACGATCGGCGATTTCAGGCGCTTCCTGGCCGAAGCCCATGCCCGGGGCCTGCGGGTGATCACCGAACTGGTGATCAACCACACCTCCGACGCCCATCCCTGGTTCCAGCGCGCCCGCCGGGCCCGGCGCGGCTCGGCGCAGCGCGATTTCTATGTCTGGTCGGATGACGACCGCAAATATCCCGAGACCCGGATCATCTTCCTCGACACCGAAAAGTCGAACTGGACCTGGGATCCGGTGGCCGGGGCCTATTACTGGCACCGCTTCTATTCCCACCAGCCGGACCTGAATTTCGACAACCCGCGGGTGCTGGACGCGGTGCTGAAGGTGATGCGCTTCTGGCTCGATATGGGGGTGGACGGGCTCCGCCTCGACGCCGTGCCCTATCTGATCGAGCGCGAGGGCACCAACAACGAGAACCTGCCCGAGACCCATGATGTCCTGAAGAAGATCCGCGCCCATCTGGACGAGCATTACAGCGACCGGCTGCTTCTGGCCGAAGCAAATCAGTGGCCGGAAGACACCCAGGAATATTTTGGCGCCGGCGACGAATGCCATATGGCGTTTCATTTTCCACTGATGCCGCGGATGTATATGAGCATCGCGCAGGAGGACCGGTTCCCGATCACCGACATCATGCGCCAGACGCCGGATATTCCGGAAAACTGCCAATGGGCGATCTTCCTGCGCAATCACGACGAGCTGACGCTGGAGATGGTCACTGAAACCGAGCGCACCTTCCTGTGGGAGACCTATGCCTCGGACCGGCGGGCGCGGATCAATCTGGGCATCCGCCGACGGCTGGCGCCGCTTCTGGACCGCGACCGGCGGCGGATCGAGCTGATGCACAGCCTGCTGCTGACCATGCCGGGCACGCCGGTGCTGTATTACGGCGACGAAATCGGCATGGGTGACAATGTCCATCTGGGCGACCGCGACGGGGTGCGCACCCCCATGCAATGGTCGCCCGACCGCAATGGCGGGTTTTCGCGCGCCGATCCCGAACAGCTGATCCTGCCGGCGATCATGAGCCCGCTTTACGGCCATGCCGCGGTGAATGTGGAGACCCAGAGCCGCGACCCGCATTCGCTGCTCCACTGGACCCGGCGCATGCTTCAGGTCCGCCGCCGCTTCCGCGCCTTCGGCCGCGGACGGCTGGATTTCCTGTTCCCCGGCAACCGCCGGGTGCTGGCCTATCTGCGCGCCGACGACAGCGATACGGTGCTGTGCGTGGCCAATCTGTCGCGCACCGCCCAGGCGGTGGAGCTGGATCTGTCGCGGTTCGAAGGCCGGGTGCCGATGGAACTGGTCGGCGGCGCCGCCTTCCCGCCGATCGGCCAGCTGCCCTATCTGCTGACCCTGCCGCCCTATGGCTTCTATGCCTTTGCGCTGGAACCGGAAGGCCGGGCGCCGGTCTGGCACATGCCGGCGCCGGAACCCCTGCCGGAGCATGAGACCTTCGTGCTGCGCCGGGGGCTGACGCAGCTGCTGGAAGAACCCCATCGCGACCGGCTGTCGAAAACGGTGCTGCCGGCCTGGCTGGCCATGCGCCGCTGGTTCGCCGGCGGGCGGGATGCGGCGGCGACCGCGCGGCTGGATTTCGCCGACCCCCTGCCCGGCACCGATGGCGAGATCCTGCTGACCGGGATCGCGGTTTCCCGCGACGACGGCACCGAGGATCATTACGCCCTGCCGCTGGGCATTCTGTGGGATGCAGACCGCGCCGACACCCCCGCCTTGCCGGTGCGTCTGGCCCTGGCGCGGGTGCGGCAGACCGCCCGGATCGGGCTGCTGACCGACGGTTTCGCGCTGGACGGTTTCGGCCGGGCGCTGATGCGGGCGCTGGCCGATGGCGGCACGCGGGCGGCACCCGGGGCGCGACTGTCGCTCCGGCCCGGATCGGCCGAGGCGGTGGCGATCGCCGGTGCCATCCCCCCGGGGGCCGAGGTGCGCCAGATGGCGGCGGAGCAGACCAACAGTTCGGTGATCGTGGGCGATACCGCGGTGATCAAGCTGATCCGCCGCATCCAGCCCGGCATCAACCCCGAGGTCGAGATGGCCCGCCATCTGACCGGGGCCGGCTATGCCGGGGTGGCGGAATTCCTGGGCGAACTGGCGTGGGAGGGCCAGGTTGGGGAGGAGAGTGACGGCACCGCCAGCCTGGCGGTGATCCAGCGCTTCATCCGCAATCAGGGCGATGGCTGGCACTGGACCGGCGACCAGCTGGCCCGGGCGCTGGACGCGCTGCACCATCACGACCACGAGCGGCTGGAGGATGCGACGGGCGCCATCCGCGCGCTGACCCGCACCATCGGCCGGCGGCTGAAGGAGCTGCACGAGGTGCTGGCGCGGCCGTCGGAGGACGAGAATTTTGCCCCGGAAATAGCCGATCCGGCTACGATCACCGCCTGGAATAGCCGAATCGGCCAGGCGCTGGAAACGGCCTTCGATATTCTGGCCGATCATGCCGCCGCGGGGGACGATACCCCCCTCTCCCGGGCGGCCCGAACCGTGCTTGCCCGGCGCCGGGGACTGGCCGCGGCCGTGGCCGCACTTGCCAGGACGGGAACCGGAGCGCCCCTCACCCGTATCCATGGCGATTTCCATCTGGGCCAGCTGCTGGTCTCGACCGGCGATGTCACGCTGATCGATTTCGAGGGCGAGCCGACCCGGCCGCTGGCGCTGCGCCGGGCCAAGGACAGCCCCTGGCGGGATGTGGCGGGGCTGCTGCGCTCCATCGATTATGTGACCGCCATGCCACATCCCTCGGCCCCGGCATCCGATACCGGGGCGGGGCTGGAGCCGGACGATCCCGGCCACTGGCTGGTGCGGCTGAGGGGCGAGATGGAGCGGGCCTTCCTGCAGGGCTATGCGGGCGAGGAGGCAACGACCGCCATCCCCGACATGCCGCGGCTGCTGACGCTGTTCCTGATCGAGAAGGCGGCCTACGAGGTCGCCTATGAGGCCGGATTGCGGCCGGACTGGCTGCTGCTGCCCGCAGCCGGCCTCGCGCGTCTGGCAGAACGACTGGTACCGGAGACCGACGATGTCGCACCCGACGCATGAACCGGCCGGCCCCCCCGGCCTGGACCGGGGCGCACTCGACGCATTGGCCGAGGCCCGCCATGGCGACCCCTTCGCCGTGCTGGGCCCTGCCCCTGAGCCCGATGCCGGCCGCCGCCGGCTGGTGGTGATCCGGCCCGATGCCGGGGCCGTGGCCGCGGTGGCGCAGGATGACGGGCGGCCGCTGGGGATGCTGGCCCGGGTTCACCCGGCGGGGATCTTCGCCGGCCTGATCGAGGATGCCCCCTACCGGCTGCGGGTCACGACCGGCCGCGGCACGACGATCGAGGACGACCCCTATCGCTTCGGCCCGATCCTGACCGACGAGGATCTGCGCCTGATCCGCGCCGGCCATCATCCCGATCTGCCGGGGGTGCTGGGCGCGCGGGTGACCGACATGGAGGGGATCGCCGGCACCGTCTTCGCGGTCTGGGCGCCCAATGCCGACCGGGTGTCGGTGACCGGCGATTTCAACGACTGGGACGGGCGCCGCCATCCGATGCGGCTGCGTCACGCCGCCGGTGTGTGGGAGCTGTTCCTGCCCGGCATCGGCCCGGGCCGGGCCTATCGCTACGAGATCCGCAGCCGCGGCGGCGCCGTGCTGCAAAAGGCCGATCCGATGGCCCGGGCGACGGAAATGCCGCCCGGCACCGCCAGCATCGTGCCCGACCCCACCCCCTTCCCCTGGACCGACGGCAGCTGGATGGCGCGCCGCGCCACCACAGATCTGCTGAAGATGCCGCTGTCGGTCTACGAGGTGCATGCCGCATCCTGGTTCCGCGATGCCGCCCACCCGCAGCTGGACTGGGACGGGCTGGCCGACCGGCTTATCCCCTATGTCCGGGCGCTGGGCTTCACCCATGTCGAGCTGCTGCCGGTGATGGAACATCCCTTCGGCGGGTCGTGGGGCTATCAGCCGCTGGGGCTGTTCGCCCCCAGCGCCCGCTTCGGCCGGCCGCGCGGTTTCGCCCGCTTCGTGGACCGCTGCCACGCCGCCGGGATCGGGGTGATCCTGGACTGGGTGCCAGCGCATTTCCCCATGGACAGCCACGGCCTGTTCCGCTTCGACGGCACGGCACTTTACGAGCATGAAGACCCGCGCGAAGGCATCCACCGCGACTGGAACACCGCCATCTACAATCAC
The DNA here is from genome assembly GCF_041468085.1 of Tistrella mobilis. NCBI lineage: Bacteria > Pseudomonadati > Pseudomonadota > Alphaproteobacteria > Geminicoccales > Geminicoccaceae > Tistrella > Tistrella mobilis. The sequence goes on from NZ_CP121015.1 coordinate 524,313, forward strand.
GGCCGCGACGAGGTGGCGGGCTTCCTGATCGCCAGCGCGCTCTACTGGCTGGAGCATTACCATGTCGACGGGCTGCGGGTGGATGCCGTGGCCTCGATGCTCTATCGCGACTACAGCCGCGAGGCCGGCGACTGGGTGCCCAACATCCATGGCGGGCGCGAGAATCTTGAAACGGTCGCCTTCCTGCGCCGGATGAACCAGACGATCCAGGCGCGCGTGCCCGGCGCCATGACCATCGCCGAGGAATCCACCGCCTGGCCCGGGGTGACCGCGCCCATAACCGGGGACCAGGGGAGCGCATTGGGCTTCACGCTCAAATGGAATATGGGCTGGATGCATGACAGCCTGAAATATATGAGCGAAGACCCGATCAACCGGCGCTGGCATCACGGCACCATGACCTTCAGCCTGGTCTATGCCTGGTCGGAACGCTATGTGCTGCCGCTGTCGCATGACGAGGTGGTCCACGGCAAGGGCTCCTTGCTCGGCCGCATGCCGGGGGATGACTGGCAGAAACGCGCCAATCTGCGCGCCTGTCTCGCCTTCATGTGGGGCCATCCCGGCCGCAAGCTGATCTTTGCCGGCGGCGAGCTGGGCAATCCGCGGGAATGGGATCATGACGGCTCCACCCCCTGGGCGCTGCTCGACGATCCCGGCCACCGGGGCATCCAGTCCCTGGTCGCCGATCTGAACCGGCTCTACGCCCACGAGCCGGCGCTGCACGGCCACGACGACGACCCGGGCGGCTTTCAGTGGGTGGTGGGCGACGATGCCGCGAACAGCGTCTTCGCCTGGATCCGCCGCACGGGGGAAGAGGCGACCGACCCTGACATGCTGGTCGTCGCCAATCTGACCCCGGTCCCGCGCGAGGGCTATCGTATCGGGGTTCCGGCCCCCGGCATCTGGCACGAGGTGCTGAACACCGACGCCACCGCCTATGGCGGTTCGGGCCTGGGCAATGGCGGCCGGGCGCTGGCGGTGGAGACACCGGCCCATGGCCGGCCCGCCTCTCTCACCCTCACCCTGCCGCCGCTCGCGACCCTGATGCTGCGACAGGGGCGGTAGAGCGATGCCGGAACCCGCCTGGTCGCCACCGCCGCTGTCCGACACCGCCGTCGACTATGCCCGCACCATCCGACCACCACCGCCGCTGTCCGGCTCCGCCGTCGACCGTCTCTGCACAAAAGAAGCACCGTCATCCCCGCGAAGGCGGGGATCCAGGTAGGCCTCTACAGGAATGATCGATGACCGCTCGCGACCATATCCGTGTCAGCCCCCTGCCGCCCCCGTCATCCCGGCCGGTGCCCGGTTTGTCGGCGGTCTTCGCACGGCAGCAAACCTGGATCCCCGCCTTCGCGGGGATGACGGTGGAGGGGGTGTCGCGCAGGCGGGTGGGGGTGGTGTCGGACATGGGCGACGGGGTCTGCGGGGACGGTCGAGGCCGTCCGCTGGCCCGCCATGGCCGGTACCGCCATCGACCCTGCCCGCACCGTCCGACCGCCACCGCCGCTGTCCGGCTCCGACGTCGACCATGCCCGCACCATCCGACCACCACCGCCGCTGTCCGGCTCCGACGTCGACCGTCTCTGCACAAAAGAAGCACCGTCATCCCCGCGAAGGCGGGGATCCAGGTAGGCCTCTACAGGAATGATCGATGACCGCTCGCGACCATATCCGTGTCAGCCCCCTGCCGCCCCCGTCATCCCGGCCGGTGCCCGGTTTGTCGGCGGTCTTCGCACGGCAGCAAACCTGGATCCCCGCCTTCGCGGGGATGACGGTGGAGGGGGTGTCGCGCAGGCGGGTGGGGGTGGTGTCGGACATGGGCGACGGGGTCTGCGGGGACGGTCGAGGCCGACCGCTGGCCCGCCATGGCCGGTACCGCCATCGACCCTGCCCGCACCATCCGACCACCACCGCCGCTGTCCGGCTCCGCCGTCGACCGTCTCTGCACAAAAGAAGCACCGTCATCCCCGCGAAGGCGGGGATCCAGGTAGGCCTCTACAGGAATGATCGATGACCGCTCGCGACCATATCCGTGTCAGCCCCCTGCCGCCCCCGTCATCCCGGCCGGTGCCCGGTTTGTCGGCGGTCTTCGCACGGCAGCAAACCTGGATCCCCGCCTTCGCGGGGATGACGGTGGAGGGGGTGTCGCGCAGGCGGGTGGGGGTGGTGTCGGACATGGGCGACGGGGTCTGCGGGGACGGTCGAGGCCGTCCGCTGGCCCGCCATGGCCGGTACCGCCATCGACCCTGCCCGCACCGTCCGACCGCCACCGCCGCTGTCCGGCTCCGACGTCGACCCTGCCCGCACCATCCGACCACCACCGCCGCTGTCCGGCTCCGCCATCGACCCTGCCCGCACCGTCCGACCGCCACCGCCGCTGTCCGGCTCCGACGTCGACCATGCCCGCACCATCCGACCACCACCGCCGCTGTCCGGCTCCGACGTCGACCGTCTCTGCACAAAAGAAGCACCGTCATCCCCGCGAAGGCGGGGATCCAGGTAGGCCTCTACAGGAATGATCGATGACCGCTCGCGACCATATCCGTGTCAGCCCCCTGCCGCCCCCGTCATCCCGGCCGGTGCCCGGTTTGTCGGCGGTCTTCGCACGGCAGCAAACCTGGATCCCCGCCTTCGCGGGGATGACGGTGGAGGGGGTGTCGCGCAGGCGGGTGGGGGTGGTGTCGGACATGGCCGACGGGGTCTGCGGGGACGGTCGAGGCCGACCGCTGGCCCGCCATGGCCGGTACCGCCATCGACCCTGCCCGCACCGTCCGACCGCCACCGCCGCTGTCCGGCTCCGACGTCGACCGTCTCTGCACAAAAGAAGCACCGTCATCCCCGCGAAGGCGGGGATCCAGGTAGGCCTCTACAGGAATGATCGATGACCGCTCGCGACCATATCCGTGTCAGCCCCCTGCCGCCCCCGTCATCCCGGCCGGCGCCCGGTTTGTCGGCGGTCTTCGCACGGCAGCAAACCTGGATCCCCGCCTTCGCGGGGATGACGGTGGAGGGGGTGTCGCGCAGGCGGGTGGGGGTGGTGTCGGACATGGGCGACGGGGTCTGCGGGGACGGTCGAGGCCGACCGCTGGCCCGCCATGGCCGGTACCGCCATCGACCCTGCCCGCACCGTCCGACCGCCACCGCCGCTGTCCGGCTCCGCCATCGACCCTGCCCGCACCGTCCGACCGCCACCGCCGCTGTCCGGCTCCGACGTCGACCATGCCCGCACCATCCGACCACCACCGCCGCTGTCCGGCTCCGACGTCGACCGTCTCTGCACAAAAGAAGCACCGTCATCCCCGCGAAGGCGGGGATCCAGGTAGGCCTCTACAGGAATGATCGATGACCGCTCGCGACCATATCCGTGTCAGCCCCCTGCCGCCCCCGTCATCCCGGCCGGCGCCCGGTTTGTCGGCGGTCTTCGCACGGCAGCAAACCTGGATCCCCGCCTTCGCGGGGATGACGGTGGAGGGGGTGTCGCGCAGGCGGGTGGGGGTGGTGTCGGACATGGCCGACGGGGTCTGCGGGGACGGTCGAGGCCGACCGCTGGCCCGCCATGGCCGGTACCGCCATCGACCCTGCCCGCACCGTCCGACCGCCACCGCCGCTGTCCGGCTCCGACGTCGACCATGCCCGCACCATCCGACCACCACCGCCGCTGTCCGGCTCCGACGTCGACCGTCTCTGCACAAAAGAAGCACCGTCATCCCCGCGAAGGCGGGGATCCAGGTAGGCCTCTACAGGAATGATCGATGACCGCTCGCGACCATATCCGTGTCAGCCCCCTGCCGCCCCCGTCATCCCGGCCGGCGCCCGGTTTGTCGGCGGTCTCCACAGGGCGGCAAACCTGGATCCCCGCCTTCGCGGGGATGACGGTGGAGGGGGTGTCGCGCAGGCGGGTGGGGGTGGTGTCGGACATGGGCGACGGGGTCTGCGGGGACGGTCGAGGCCGTCCGCTGGCCCGCCATGGCCGGTACCGCCATCGACCCTGCCCGCACCGTCCGACCGCCACCGCCGCTGTCCGGCTCCGCCGTCGACCCTGCCCGCACCGTCCGACCGCCACCGCCGCTGTCCGGCTCCGCCATCGACCCTGCCCGCACCATCCGACCGCCACCGCCGCTGTCCGGCTCCGACGTCGACCGTCTCTGCACAAAAGAAGCACCGTCATCCCCGCGAAGGCGGGGATGACGGTGGAGGGGGTGTGCGCCGGGCGGGTGGGGGTGGTGTCGGACATGACGCTGAGCCAAGACCTCGTATCCAGACAAGGAAGGTAGTTCCACCCCATGCCCATCCCGGCCGATCGCCTGTTTCCCGGACGTCCCTGGCCGCTTGGTGCGCGCTGGGACGGGCTGGGTGTCAATTTCGCCGTGTTCTCGGCCAATGCCGGCCGGGTGGATCTCTGCCTGTTCGATCAGCAGGGCCGCCGGCAGATCGCCTGCATGCCGCTGCCCGAATGTACCGACGAGGTCTGGCACGGCTATCTGCCCGATGCCGGGCCGGGGCTGGTCTATGGCTATCGCGCCCATGGCCCCTATGAGCCGCTCAACGGCCATCGCTTCAACCCGAACAAGCTGCTGCTCGACCCCTATGCCCGGCGGATCGCCGGGCGGTTGCGCTGGTCGGATCATCTGTTCGGCTACAGCACAAGATCGTCACGGCGCGATCTTTCCTTCGATCGCCGCGACAGCGCGCCGGCCATGCCCAAGGCGGTGGTGACGGCGGATGCCTTCGACTGGGGCGACGATCGCCGCCCGGAGGTGCCCTGGACGGAGACCGTGATCTACGAGACCCATCTGCGCGGCATCAGCATGCGGCGCGAGGATATCCGCCCGCATGAGCGCGGCAGCTTCGCCGCCCTGGCCGACAGCCACATCATCGACCATCTGCTGCGGCTGGGGGTGACCGCGGTGGAATTGCTGCCCGTTCATGCCTTCGTGCAGGACCGTCATCTGGTCGACCGGGGGCTGAAGAATTACTGGGGCTATAACAGCATCGGCTTCTTCGCTCCCGAACCCGGCTATCTGTCCGCGGGCGAGCCCGACGAGGTGAAGATGGCGGTGCGCCGGCTGCACGCCGCCGGGATCGAGGTGATCCTGGACGTGGTCTACAACCACACCGCCGAGGGCAGCGAGCTTGGGCCGACGCTCTCCTTCCGCGGCCTGGACAATGCCAGCTATTACCGGCTGGTGCCGGGCGAGGAACGGTACTGCATCAACGACACCGGCTGCGGCAACACGCTGAACCTGTCGCATCCGCGGGTGTTGCAGATGGTGCTGGATTCGCTGCGCCACTGGGTGGAGGTCTATCATGTCGACGGATTCCGCTTCGATCTGGGGGTCACGCTCGGCCGCGAAGGCACCGGTTTCGACCCCGGATCGGGGTTCTTCGACGCCATCCTGCAGGACCCGGTGCTCTCACGCGTCAAGCTGATCTCGGAACCCTGGGATACCGGGCCCGGCGGCTATCAGCTGGGCAATCACCCGCCCGGGTTTTCGGAATGGAACGACCGCTATCGCGACACGGTGCGCCGCAGCTGGCGCGGCGACGACGGCAGCCTGCCCGGCTTCGCCGCCGTGCTGGCCGGATCGGGCGACATCTTCGACCATCGCCATCGCGGGGCCCAGGCCTCGGTCAACTTCATCACCGCCCATGACGGCTTCACCCTGCGCGACCTGGTGTCCTATGCCGAAAAGCACAACGAGGCGAATGGCGAGGACAACCGCGACGGACACAGCGACAACCTGTCAGCGAATTGGGGTGTCGAGGGCGAGACCGACGACCCGGCGATCCTGGACACCCGCGCCCGACTGCAACGGGCGATGATCGCCACCCTGCTGCTGTCGCAGGGCACGCCGATGCTGCTGGCCGGCGATGAATTCGGCCGCAGCCAGCAGGGCAACAACAACGCCTATGCCCAGGACAACGAGATATCCTGGGTGGATTGGGCGGCGCTGCAACGGCCCGAAGGCGCGGCGCTGAGCCGCTTCACCGCCAGGGTGGCGGCGGCAAGGCGGCGCTTCGCCGTGCTGCGCGACCGGCGCTTTCTGCATGGCGACCGGCGCTATGCCTTCGATCTGGCCGATATCGCCTGGTTCGGCGTCGATGGCGGGCCGGTACCGGCCGAGACCTGGAACGACCCGGCCACCCGGGCGCTGGCGCTGGTCCGCACCGGTCCGTCGGATACCGGGCAGCTCGACGTCGTGCTGACCCTGTTCAACACCGGGGCCGAGGATCAGGATTTCATTCTGCCGCTGCGCCCGCTTGCCCGCCACGGCCTGGCCTGGTGCCGGATCCTGGACACCAGCGATGGCGATACCGACGAGGTGCCGCTGACCGGCGGCCGGGTAACCGTGCGCGCCCGCAGCCTGCAATTGCTGGCGGCATCGCTGCCGGCCGAGCCGCCATCGGGCCGCCGCTTCCATCAGCCGCTGTCGGCCGGCGCCGAGCCGATGGGGCCGGGCCGGACCCGCTTCCGGATCCAGGCGCCGGATCACGAGCGGGTGCAGCTGCTGATCGAGGGCCGCGCCCCGCTGGAGATGCAGGCATCCGCCGATGGCTGGCACGAGGCGACGCTGGATTGCGGCCCCGGCACCCGCTATCGCTATGGCATGGGGGATGATCTGGTGGTCCCCGACCCGGTGTCGCGCTTCCAGCCCGAGGATGTCCACGGGCCGTCGGAGGTGATCGACCCCGAAGCCTTTCTCTGGCGCCATGGCGACTGGCGCGGCCGGCCCTGGCACGAAGCGGTGATCCTGGAGGTGCATGCCGGGCTGTGGGAGGGGTTTGCCGGCGTCACCCGCCGCCTGGCCGGAATCGCGGCCCGCGGCTTCACCGCCATCGAACTGATGCCGGTGAATGATTTCCCCGGCGCCCGCAACTGGGGCTATGACGGCGTGCTGCCCTATGCCCCCGACCATGCCTATGGCAGCCCCGACGAGCTGAAGACCCTGATCGACACCGCCCATGGTCTGGGGCTGATGGTGTTCCTGGACGTGGTCTACAATCATTTCGGGCCGGACGGGAACTATATCCACGGCTATGCCAGCGGCTTCTTCCGCGACGACATCGAAACCCCCTGGGGTGCCGCGATCGATTTCCGCCGGCCGGAGGTGCGCCGTCATTTCACCGAAAACGCGCTCTACTGGCTGAACGAATACCGCTTCGACGGGCTGCGCCTGGATGCCGTCCACGCCATCCCCGATGCCGACTGGCTGGACGAGACCGCAGCCCGGATCCGCAGCGAGACCGAGCCCGGCCGCCATGTCCATCTGGTGCTGGAACATGACGGCAATGCCGCCCGCCATCTGGCGCCGGGGCTCTTTGACGCGCAGTGGAACGACGACATGCATCACGTGATGCATGTGCTGCTGACCGGCGAGACCGACGGCTATTACGCCGATTATGCCGAGGCCCCGGCCGAACGCCTGGCCCGGGCGCTGGCCGAGGGCTTCATCTATCAGGGCGACCCCTCGCCCTATCGCGGCGGCGAGCGGCGGGGCGAGCCGAGCGGCCATCTGCCGCCCACCGCCTTCGTCAATTTCCTGCAGAACCACGACCAGATCGGCAACCGCGCCTTCGGCGAACGGCTGACCAGCCTGGCGCCGGTGGCCGCGGTGGCGGCGGCAACCGCGCTGATCCTGCTGGCACCCGCCATCCCGCTGATGTTCATGGGCGAGGATTGGGGCAGCACCCGGCCCTTCCTGTTCTTCACCGATCATCACGACGAGCTGGCGCCGCTGGTGCGCGAGGGCCGGCGGCGGGAATTCGCCCGCTTCGAACGGTTTGCCGACGACCAGGCCCGCGCCCGCATCCCCGACCCCAATGCGGCGCTGACCTTCGAAACCTCGCGGACCGAGGCGGACGAGGCGGCGCGCGAGCCCGGCCGCGCCCGGGCGGCCCTGGTCGCCGGGCTGATCGCGCTGCGCCGGCGCGAGATCGTGCCGCGGCTGGAGGGCGCCGTGTCCGAGGGGGCGGCCGCCATCGGCCCCAAGGCGGTGCGCGCCGCCTGGCGGCTGGGTGACGGCGCGGTGCTGACCCTGTTCTGCAATCTGGACGGCGCACCGGTTCCGCTGGAGGCAAAGCCCGAAGGCCGCTGGCTGTTCGTGCCACCGGAGGCGATCGAGGCGCTGGAGGGGGGCGCGCTTTCGCCCATGACCACGGCGGCGGTGCTGAGGGAGCCGGAGCGATGACCAGCAATACAACCAAAAGCGGTAATAAATCAGACGAACAGTTGCAGGCCCTGGCCGCCGCCGCCGGCATCGCCACCAGCTGGACCGATGCCGCCGGCCGGGGCCACAGCGTCGGCCCCGACACGCTGCGCGCGCTGCTGGCCGTGCTGGGCCTGCCGGCCGACAGCCCGGCGCAGATCCGCGAGAGCCTGGCGGCCGCAACCGCCCTGTCGCCGCCGCGGCCGGATGCCGCGACCGGCCCGGGCTGTTTCGGCCTGGCCGACGCCCTGGGCCACCCGCCCGGCCGGCGGCCGCGGGCCTGGGGGGTGACCGCGCAGCTTTACGGGCTGCGGCGATCGGGCGATGCCGGCTGCGGCGATACCACCGCGCTGGCCGGGCTGGCCCGCAGCCTGGGGGAGGCCGGGGCCTGCTGCCTGGGGGTGAGCCCGGTCCATGCCCTGTTCGGCGCCGATCCGCATCGCTGGAGCCCCTATGCCCCCTCCAGCCGGCTGTTCCTGAACGAGCTGATCATCGACCCCGACGACATCGCAGGCGGGGCGGAAACCGCGCGGGCGCTGGAGGCGGCAGGCCTTGCCGCCCGTGCCCGTGCGGCGGCGGCGGCGGCGCTGGTCGACTGGCCCGAGGTGGCGGCGATCAAACGGGCGGTGATCGACCATCTGATCGGCGCCCATGGGGCAAGGCTTGCCGCCGATGCCGGCTATCGGGCCTTCCGTACCGCCCGCGGCCGGGCGCTGGACGACCATGCGGTGTTCGAGGTGCTGGATGCCCGTTTCCGTGCCCAGGGCCTGACCGGCGGATGGCCATCATGGCCAAAAACCTTTCAAAATAATCAGATGAATGATGTGGCCAAAATGGCCAACACCGAAAACGCGGCCGTGGAGGCGGCACGGCTGCGGCAATGGCTCGCCTTTCGTGGCCTGGCCGGGGCGCAGAAGGCGGCCAACGATGCCGGGATGGGGGTGGGGCTGATCGCCGACCTCGCCATCGGTGTGGATGGCAGCGGCGCGCAATCATGGAGCGAGCGTACCGGTATCCTGAACGGTGCGAGCATCGGCGCGCCGCCCGATCTGTTCAACCCGCTGGGCCAGAACTGGGGGGTGGCGGCGCCCTCGCCCCGGGTGATGCTGGAAACCGGCTGCGCCGGCTTTCGCCAGATGCTGGAGGCAAGCCTGTCCGCGGCCGGCGGCATCCGCATCGACCATGTGCTGGGGCTGATGCGGCTCTGGCTGATCCCCGACGGCGCGTCCCCGGCCGAGGGCGCCTATCTGCGCTATCCGCTGGCGGAGATGCTGGATGTGGTGGCGGATGTCTCGCAGCGCCGCCGGGCGGTGGTGATCGGCGAGGATCTGGGCACGGTGCCCGACGGCTTCCGCGCGGTGCTGGCGGCCCGCGGTCTGATGGGCACGCGGGTGCTGTGGTTCGAACGCGACGACGCCAACGACTTCCTGGCACCCGCGACCTGGGAAGACGGCATCACCGCCACCACCACCACCCACGACCTGCCGACCACCGCCGGCTGGTGGCGCGGGCTGGACATCGCCTGGCGCGACCGGCTGTCTCTGTTCGGACCCGGCGAGACCGCGGAATTGGCCCGAGAGACCCGCAGCACCGACCGCACCCGGCTCTGGACCGCCTTCACCAGCGCCGGCACCGCCACCGGCCCCGAACCCGCCCCCGACAGGCCCGGCCCGGTGATCGACGCAGCGCTCGACTTCCTGGGCCGCAGCCGCGCCCCCCTGGTGCTGGCGCCGCTGGAAGACCTGGTCGGGCTGGACGACCAGCCCAACCTGCCCGGCACCGTCCACGAACACCCCAACTGGCGCCGCCGCATGCCGGCCCCCCTGCCGGGGCTGGTGGCGACACCGGCGGTGGGGCGGCGGGTGGGGCGGGTGAAGATGGGCCGGGTGAAGGCGGGGCGGGGGGTGGCGGGGCGCACAGGGGCGGAAGGACGCGACTAAACGGCAGGTTGACGGCGCTGCTCGTAAAAGACACCCTCCTCCACAATCCTCCCGCTGGCCCGATGCCACCGGGCGGCAATGTGCGAGGCGCCGATGAACAGACAGGATTTTCTGTGCGGGCTCTTCCGGCGTGACAAGGTCGGTCGTGGCCGGCAGCCGGCGACGGGCAACACCGATGCCGGGATCGGCGCCGACACCCCCATCCGCGACTCCAGCCAGGACCTGCTGCGGCGCAATGATTTCGCAGCCCGCATCGCCACCGTCCTCTCAGCCACCAGCCTTGATGAAGGGCGGATCTTTGCCATCCGCGGCGGCTGGGGCTTCGGCAAGTCCTCTCTGAAGCATCTTGTCATCGAGCAGTTGAAGGCGCGAGACAACAAGGTCCCTCACCTCGATTTCAATCCCTGGCAGTGGGGGGATGGCGATGCCAGCGGGTTGTCGGATGCGGATATCCGGGCCGTCGCGGCGGCGCCGGCGCGGGGGAGAGGCGGTGAAGTATGATTGGTGCCCCGCCATTTGTGCGCTTCGCACTCTGTGCCCAAGCTTGTGAACGTATATACGTTCGTAGAAACGAAATGGCGTTGAAATAAGTTTGATGAGGCTGACACGGGAGCACCGGCGATGCGCGTTCACGTTAAAAAGTGGGACAATAGCGCTTCGGTACGCATACCAGCGCCAGTGATGGCTGCCGCTGATCTGCAGATTGACCAGGCCGTTGACGTTCGGGAGGAAGGTGGCCGGGTGATCATCGAACCGATCGGCATGCCGGTTTACGAGCTTGACGATCTGCTCGCAAAGATGACACCCGACACCTTCCCCGAAGACGTCGATTTTGGCCCCGCCGTCGGCAGGGAAGTCTGGTAGTGGCGGCCTGGGTGCCGGATTGCGGCGACATTGTCTGGCTCGATTTCGATCCACAGGCAGGACATGAGCAAGCCGGCCACCGGCCTGCACTGGTTCTGTCGCCCGCACGCTATAACGGCGCACGGGGCATGATGCTCTGCTGCCCGATGATCTCGCGCATCAAGGGCTATGTCTTGGAGGTGGTTGTAAGCCGCGATCCACCGGCCGCGATTCTCGCCGATCAGATCAAGAAGCTCGACTGGCGCGCACGCAAGGCCGTCCGCAAAAGCCGGGTTTCGGCCGAAGCACTTGCAGACGTCCGGGCAAAAATCAGGGCACTTTTACAGTTTTAGCGCAGCGCCCCCCGCGGAACAGCCGCCCCCGCAGCGGATTGACGGGCGAAGAGCCCCCGTCTGCGGAAAGATGACCTCATGACCGACCCGCGCGACACCGAAGCCAGAAACCGCGCGCGCGACCCGCGCGATATGGAAACCAGCGCGCGCGACCCGCGCGACACCCGGCCCTCGGGCGAGCATCCGGCGCCGATTGCGCCAGCACCAGGGGATCTGCCGCCGGTGCGGCCGGATGCGCCGCCGACCAGTGCGGAGCTGCGCGACCGGATCGATCGGGGGCAGACGGGCGACAAGGTGCCGGTGGTCGACCCCGCCGCCGCGCCGCTCGGCACCGATGACGAGGCGGCGGGCACGCCGCCCCGGGGCGCGGATGTCGCGGCCGCGGCCGCGGCCGAGACGGTTCATCACCCGGTTTCGGCGCCCGGGCTGGATGGCGACCGCCTGGAACCCGCGCCCGGCGGCAAGCCGCGGCGGCTGCCCGGGGGCCTGTATGTGGTGGGTGTCCTTACGATTATATTTATGGGCATTATTGTCGCCGTCGAACTGTCGATGCGCTGATACACTGCGTGAGCAACCACATCGTTGCCAAGGGTAACGATGTGTGAGACGGGGCAGAAGATCCTGCCCCGATCTGCGCAGGGATCCTCAATCTTCGGGCGATACATCCGCCCTCTGATCGCCCCCTGCCGGGCCGCGGATTCTGCCCCGCGGGAAGACCGGCGGGGAAAATTCCGTGTTTTCAACAACATCATCAATCCGTGAAATGCCATATGTGACCACGGGAACGGTTAAACTAGATTAAAGAATCCTTACCGCGGCCGCATTATGGTTCCTGAGTGGATCAATTCCTCTACGCCCTCTGCGGTGAATATCCTCGCATTTTGCAGAAGACGGCAGCGCAGGCGGGAGGAGCAGAACAACCGGTGCAGATCGGCTCCATTTGCCTAAAACCCTACACAATCCCGGGTCATATCACGCCACGATCCGCGACCACCCGTTGAAACAGGGAGGACATACGGATGCCACAGCACGGCGCGCAGACTGATCCACTCCAGGCCGGGGAAACCGGGCCTAGCCGCGCCACTCCTTCGGGCGGGAACACTCCCGGCCCGCCGACGGACAGACCCGCCACATCTGTCTGCCCCCCATCTGTCTGCCATGGACGAGATGATCACGGACAAAGGCCCCGCATGATGGAACATCACCAACAGGTCGTTCAGGATGAAATCGTCGCCCTGATCCCTTCCTTGCGCGCCTTCGCCCGATCGCTGACCAGGAACCCGTGTGAGGCGGATGATCTGGTTCAGGAAACCCTGATGAAGGCGATCGCCAATGCCGGCCAGTTCACCGCCGGCACCAATCTTCGCGCCTGGCTGTTCACCATCCAGCGCAACACCTTCTACACCCTCTATCACAAGCAGCAGCGTGAACCCGTGCTGGTGGTCGAGGATCTGCCCGGCGTGCATGTCAAGCCGGCACAGGAATGGTCGCTGAAGCTGCGGATGGTTGACGAGGCCCTCTGCAGGCTTCCCGCCGACCAGCGCGAGGCACTGATGCTCGTGGGCGGCGGCGGCATGAGTTACGAAGAAGCCGCGGAGATCTGCGGCTGCGCCCTCGGCACGATCAAGAGCCGGGTCAGCCGGGCCCGCACGGCCCTGCTCCGCCTGCTCGACAGCGAGGACGAACACGATTTCCTCGACGATGTCACCGGTGGCAGCCGCCGCAGCCGTATCGCTGCGGAGGGTGCAGACCGCCGCCCGGCCCGCCCCGACGCCTGAGCGTCTGCGGCATCGTCTTCCGCACTATCCGACGGCTTCGTCTTCTGCGGCATCTTCTTCAGAGGCAACCTTTTCCTCCCCCGCCGGTTGATCGTCAGACACCGGGCCGGACGGCCCGGACCTTCAGGGAAGACGACCTCCGGGAAGTTGCCGCATGCATACAGTCCTCGTCACCGGTGGCGCCGGCTTCATCGGCCGCCACGTCTGCATCGAACTGCTCGGCGCCGGACATCGGGTCCGCGTGCTGGACAGCCTGATCGACCAGGCCCACGGCCCCGATCCCTCCCCGGATGGCGGCCTCCCCCCGGCGGTGGAGTTCGTGCGCGGCGACACACGCGATGCCGGTCTGGTCGCCCGCGCGCTCGATGGCGTGGATGCCGTCATCAATCTGGCCGCCGATGTCGGTGTCGGCCAGAGCATGTACGAGATCGACCGCTATGTGTCGGTCAACAGCTTCGGCACCGCCGTGCTGATGCAGCAGGTGGTAAAGGCCGGCATCCGCCGGCTGATCGTCGCCTCGTCGATGAGCATTTATGGCGAGGGGCTGTACCGGACGGCCGAAGGGGCACCGGTCGACGATGTCCGCCGGGTGGCCGACACGGTGAAGGCCGGCCGCTGGGATCCCGTGGCACCCGGTGGCCGGCCGCTCGTGCCGGCACCGACGCCCGAGAGCAAGCGCCCCGACCTCAATTCGGTCTATGCCCTCAGCAAATACGATCAGGAACGGCTGACCCTGATGCTGGGCGCCGCCTATGGCATCGATGCCGTGGCGCTCCGGCTGTTCAACACCTTCGGCCCCGGCCAGATGCTGTCCAACCCCTATACCGGGGTGCTGGCGATCTTCGCCGGCCGGCTGCTCAACGGCCAGCCGCCGCTGGTGTTCGAAGACGGCGCGCAGCAGCGCGATTTCGTCCATGTCCGCGACGTCGCCCGCGCCTTCCGCCTGGCGCTGGAAACCCCGGGCATCGGCGGCGAGGTGTTCAACATCGCGAGCGGCCGGGTCTATACCGTCTCGGGTGTCGCCCGGCTGCTGGCCCGCGCCATGGATCGCGACGATCTGGCCCCCGAAATCCTGCAGAAATCGCGGGTCGGCGACGTGCGCCACTGCATCGCCGACATCACCCATGCCCGCACGCGGCTTGGCTTCGAGCCGCAGCTGCCGCTGGAAGAGACCGTGTTCGAACTGGTGCGCTGGGTGTCCACCCAGCAGGCGGCCGACCGGGTCGCCGATGCCCGGCGCGAGCTGGAAACGCGGGGGCTGGTGGTATGACGGCGCTTCTTCCCCCCGATCGCAAGCCCCTGCGCGCAAGCCCCGCCTTCGGCCTGACCGAATGGTTCCGGCCCGGCGATCACGACCGCGTGCGCGCCTGCCTGGACCATATGGAGGCAATGGGCGTGTCATGGCTGCGCACGCATCTGTCCTGGGCCGATTATCACGCAGACGGCGGCGAGGCCTGGTATGACTGGCTGCTGCCGACGCTGGCCGCCCGGGTGGAGGTGCTGCCCTGCATCCACTATACCCCGCCCTCGCTGTCGGTCACCGGCACGGCATCCGGCCCGCCGCGGCGGCCGCGGGATCTGGCCGATTTCGTCGATCATGTCCTGACCCGCCATGGCCGCCATTTCCCGCGGATCGAGCTTTGGAACGAGCCCAACAACCTGCTCGACTGGGACTGGCGGGTGGATCGCGACTGGTCGATCTTCTGCGACATGATCGGTGCCGCCGCCTGGTGGGCGGAAAAGCGCGGCTGGCCGGTGGTGCTGGGGGGGCCCTGCCCCTTCGATGCCGCCTGGCTGGAGCTGATGGGCGAACGCGGCATTCTGGGCACCGTTTCGGCCGTGGGCCTGCACGGCTTCCCCGGCACCTGGGACAGCGAGGCCGGCGCCTGGAGCGGCTGGCCGGAGCATGTGGCGGAGCTGCGGGCGATTCTGGATCGCCATCGGCCCGAGGCGGAGATCTGGATCACCGAAGCCGGCTATTCGACCTGGCGCCATGATCAGCGCGAGCAGGCGCGCCGCTTTCTGGACGCGCTGGATGCCCCGGCCGACCGGCTGTACTGGTATGCGCTTCAGGACCTGCCGGCCGGAACCGCGATCCAGGAAGGTCGCGGCTTCGACATCCGGCACTATCACATGGGCGTGCTGGACACCCGCGGCCGCGACAAGCTGCTGGCCCGGCTGCTGCGCCGGGGCGGGGTGGAGGCGGTGCGCCGCAAGATCGCCACCACCCGCGAGGCGGGGGCGGTGTCGCACCGCGCCGCCGCCCCGGTGCTGATCACCGGCGGCGCCGGCTTCATCGGCGCCAATCTGGCCGATGCCCTGCTCGCGAAAGGCGAGGAAGTTCTGCTATTCGACAATTTGTCGAGGCCGGGCGTCGCCTCGAATGTCGACTGGCTGCGCGCCCGCCATGGCGAGCGGGTGACGCTGCATGCCGCCGACATCCGCGATCTGGACGCTCTGGAGGATGCCGCGGGCGATGCCGCCTCGGTCTTCCATCTGGCGGCGCAGGTGGCGGTGACCGAAAGCCTGGTGGCACCGCTTGAGGATTTCGCGATCAATGCCGGCGGCACGCTGCATCTGCTGGAGGCCCTGCGCGCCCGGCCGGTGCCGCCGCCGCTGATCTTCGCCAGCACCAACAAGGTCTATGGCCATCTGGGCGATGTGGCGACCGAGCTGACGCCGGCCGGCCATCTGCCGGTCGATCCCGGGCTCCGCCGCTTCGGCATCGACGAGACCCGGCCACTGGACCTCGCCACCCCCTATGGCTGTTCCAAGGGAGCGGCCGATCAGTATGTGCTGGATTATGCCGCCTCGTTCGGTCTGCCGACGGCGGTGCTCAGGATGAGCTGCATCTACGGCCCGCGCCAGTTCGGCACCGAGGATCAGGGCTGGGTGGCCCATTTCCTGATCCGGGCGCTGAAGGGCGAGACCATCACCCTGTTCGGCGACGGCTTCCAGGTGCGCGACGTGCTGCATGTCCATGATGCCGTGGCCGCCTATCTGGCGGTGCGCGCGCAGATCGGCCGGCTGTCCGGCCGCGCCTTCAATCTGGGCGGCGGCCCCGCCAATGCCGTGAGCCTGAAGACGGTGCTGGAGGCGATCCGGCGCCTGACCGGCGCCCCCGTGGCGCTCGATCACGACCGGCCACGCACCGGCGACCAGCTTTGGTTCGTGGCCGATACCCGCCGGCTGGAGGCCGAAACCGGCTGGCGCCGCCGGATCGACCATGCGGCGGGGCTGAAACACCTGCATGACTGGCTGGTTGCGGAAGGCGGGGGCGCCGCCGCACCGGCGGATTGGAGTCTCACCGCATGAAGATCGCACTCGTCAACCCGCCCTGGAGCTTCGACGGCAGCATCTATTTCGGCTGCCGCGAGCCCCATCTGCCGCTGGAACTGGGCTATGCCCGCGCCCTGCTGCGGGATGCCGGCCACGAGGTGCTGCTGATCGACGCCCATCTGGAAGGGCTGGACGAGGCCGCGGCGGTGGCGCGCGTCGCCGCCTTCGCGCCTGCCATGACCGTGATCGCGACCGCGCCGAGCTATCTGTTCTGGCGCTGCCCGCCGCCCGAATTGCGGGTGCCGGCCGCCTTCCTCAACCGCCTGGGCGGCCGCGGCGGCATCCGGATCGCGGTCGGGCCCCACGGCTCGTCGACGCCCGGGGCGACGCTGCGCAAGCTGACCGCCGATGCCGTGGTGATGGGCGAATGCGAAGAGGTGATCGCCGCCCTTGTCCGGGCGCCGAGCCTGGAGGCGATGCGCCGGGTGCCCGCCACCGCCTGGCGGACGGGGGGCGAGACGCTGATCAATGGCGGCCCGCATGTCGGCAGCTTCAAGGATCTGCCGGCGCTGCACTGGCCGACCGAATGGCTGCACCGCCACGACCATCACCATCACCGCTTCGACGCCGCCCCCGACGGCCCCGGTGCCGAGGTGGAAGCCTCGCGCGGCTGCCCCTATGCCTGCAGCTTCTGCGCCAAGCTGGATTTCCGCGACGGCTATCGCCGGCGCCGGCTGGATCTGGTGCTGGCGGAAATCGACCGGCTGATCGCCCAGGGCGTGACTTACGTCTATTTCATCGACGAGATCTTCCTGCCGCAGAAGCCGCTGCTGGAAGCGCTGGTCACCCGCGATCTGCGCTTCGGCATCCAGACCCGCATCGACCTCTGGAAGCCCGACATGCTGGACCTGCTGGGCCGGGCGGGCTGCGTGTCGATCGAGGCGGGCGTCGAAAGTCTGACCGTCGCCGGCCGCGACGCCCTGGCCAAGCGCTGCCGGATCGGCACCGACGAGCTGACCGCGCTGCTGATCGAGGCCCGCCGCCATGTGCCCTTCGTCCAGGCCAATCTGATCGGCACGCCCGAAGACGATCCCGACGAGATCGCCGCCTGGCGGTCCCATGTTCAGGCCCATGGCGTCTGGGCCAATGATCCCGTGCCGCTCTACCCCTACCCCGCCTCGCCGCAATACCGCGCGCTCTGGGGCCGCCCCGACGACCGGGCCTGGGAACGGGCGCATGAACATTATCTGGCGGCCTTCGACCGGTTCAGCGACATCCAGGACGAACGCCCGGTGCCCCTCGCCCGGCTGGAGGCGGCATGCGGACGCTGAGCCCGCCGCTCACCCTGGTGATCACGACCGATGCGGTGGGGGGGGTGTGGCGCTATGCGCTCGACCTCGCCGGCACGCTGAAGGGCCGGGCGCTGGCGGTGGCCGGCGATGTGCCACGGGTGGTGGCGCCGCTGCTGATCGGCCTTGGCCCCCGCCCGTCCGAGGCGCAGCGCGACGAGGCCCGCGAGGCGGGTGTCGCCCTGGACTGGATCGACCGGCCGCTGGACTGGCAGGTGGACGGGCCCGAGGCGCTGGCCGAAAGCGGCCGGGCGCTCGCCGCCGCGGTCACCGCCGCGGGCGCCGATCTGGTGCAGGTGAACAACCCGCCGCTGCTGCCCTTCCTGCCCGCGCAGCTTCCCCGCATCGCCGCCGCCCATTCCTGCCTGTCGACCTGGTGGCAGGCGGTGCGGGGCGAGACCCCGCCGCTCAACCTCGCCTGGCATGGCGCCGCGACCGCGCAGGGCCTGGCTGCGGCCGATGCGGTGATCAGCCCCAGCCGCGCTTTCGCCGCCGCCATGACCGCGATCTACGGCCCCCTGCCCGATCTGGCGGTGGTGCCCAATGCCGCCGTGCCGGTGATGGCCGGGCAGAAGCGCCAGGTGGCGCTCGCCGCCGCCCGCTGGTGGGATCCGGCCAAGAATCTGGCCGTTCTGGATGCCGCCGCCGAAGGCGCGCTCTGGCCGGTGGAGATCGCCGGGCCGCTGGAGGGACCAGAAAGTTCGGGGCCGGGACGGGCCGGGCCGCGGCCGGTTCATGTCACCCATCTGGGCAGCCTGCCCCATCGCGCCCTCCGCGCCCGCATGGCCGAGGCCGCGATCTTCGTCTCGCTGGCGCTCTATGAACCCTTCGGCCTGTCGGTGCTGGAGGCGGCGGGCGCCGGTGCGGCGCTGGTGCTGTCCGACATCCCCACCCATCGCGAGCTTTGGGACGACTGCGCCTGTTTCGTCGACCCGCACGACCCGGAAGCGGTGCGCGGCGCCCTGGACGGCCTGATCCGCGACCCGGCGCTTCTGGGGCGCATGGGCCTTCTGGCCACCACCCGGGCCGCGACCTTCTCTCACGCCCGCCAGGCCGACGCGATGCTCGCCGTCTATGGCCGGGTGCTTGCCCGCCACACCGCCGCCAGAGGAGATGCCGCACCATGAAGGTCGTTCTGTTCACCCATTCGGTGGTCTCGTGCTGGAACCACGGCAATGCCCATTTCCAGCGCGGCATCCTGCGGGCGCTGGCCGCGCGCGGCCACCAGGCGGTGGCGCTGGAGCCGGTGGGCGGGTGGAGCCGGTCGAACCTGGCCGAGGCGATCGGCGAAGACCCGGCCCCGGGATTTGCCCGCCGCTTCCCCGATATCGACCGCATCGACTATCGCGGCTTTGAAGAGATCGAGGCGGCGCTGGACGGCGCCGGTCTGGTGCTGGTCCATGAATGGACCGATCCGGCGCTGGTCCGCAGGCTGGGCCGGATGCGGGCCGGGGGCGCGCCCTTCGTGCTGCTGTTCCACGATACCCATCACCGGGCGGTCTCGGCGCCCGAAGAGATGGCGGCGCTGGATCTGGACGGTTACGACGGGGTGCTGGCCTTCGGCGCCGTGCTGGCCGAAACCTGGCGCCGCCATGGCTGGGCCGATCAGGTCCATGTCTGGCACGAGGCGGCGGATCTGACCCTGTTCAGGCCGCAGCCGCAGATCCCGCGCAGCCGCGATCTGGTCTGGATCGGCAATTGGGGCGATGGCGAGCGCGGCGCGGAGCTGGACGAGTTTCTGGTCGAGCCGGTGCGTGCGCTCGGCCTGTCCGCCACCGTCCACGGGGTGCGCTATCCCGAACCGGCACGGGTGGCGCTGGCCCGGGCGGGCATCGACCAGCCGGGCTGGATCGCCAATGCCGATGTGCCCGAAGCCTTCGCCCGCCACCGGATGACCATCCATGTCCCCCGGCGCTTCTATGCCCGGGATCTGCCCGGCATTCCGACCATCCGCATGTTCGAGGCACTGGCCTCGGGCATCCCGCTGATCAGCGCCCCTTGGGACGACAACGAGGGGCTGTTCCGCACCGGCACCGATTATCTGCGGGTGGGGGACGGCCCGGCCATGCGCCGCGCCATGCGGGCCGTGCTGGACGACCCGGCCATGGCCCGGGAACTGGCGCGGAACGGCCGCGAGACCATCCTTGCCCGCCATGGCTGCGACCACCGGGTCGACGAGCTGTTCCGGATCGTCGACCGGATGACGACCGGGCACGCCATGTCGCAGCAGCCCCATTCCCGGCATCCCCATCCCACGGCAGCGGAGACCGTTTCGTCATGAAGATTGCGTTCTACGGCTCCAGCATCCTGTCCAGTTACTGGAACGGTGCGGCCACCTATTACCGCGGCATCGTTCGCGCGCTTGCCGGCCTGGGCCACGAGGTGACCTTTCTTGAGCCCGACGCCTTCGGCCGCCAGCAACGCCGCGACATCGACCCGCCGGCCTGGTGCCGGGTGGTGGTCTGGCAGCCCGATGCCGAAGGGCTGGAGATGGCGGTCGCCCATGCCGCGACCGCCGATGTGGTGATCAAGGCGAGCGGTGTGGGCGTGCATGACGACGCGCTGCTCGATCGGGTGATGGCCGCCGCCCGGCCCGATGCCCTGCGGCTGTTCTGGGATGTGGACGCCCCCGCCACGCTGCAGGCCATGGCGGCCGGCGGCGAACGGGTGCTGGCGGCGGCGCTGCCGGGGCTGGATGCCGTGCTCACCTATGGCGGCGGGCCGGGGGTCGTGGCCGACTATACCGGGGCCGGCGCCCGCGCCTGCCTGCCGGTCTACAACGCGGTCGATCTGGACACCCATCATCCGGTGGCGCCCGATCCGCGCTTTGCCGGTGACCTCGCCTTCCTGGGCAACCGCCTGCCCGACCGCGAGGCGCGGGTCCGGCGTTTCTTTCTGGAACCTGCAGCCGCAGCTCCGGGTTGCCGGATGATCCTGGGCGGTGCCGGCTGGGTGCAGGACGCGCTGCCGCAGAATGTGCGCGCCATCGGCCATGTCGGCACCCGGGACCACAACGCCTTCAACGTGACCCCGCGCATGGTGCTGAACGTCAACCGCGACAGCATGGCCGAACGCGGTTTCTCGCCCCCCACCCGGATCTTCGAGGCAGCCGCCGCCGGCGCCTGCCTGATCACCGACCACTGGCCGGGCATCGACATCTTCTTTGAGCCGGACCGCGAGATTCTGGTGGCCGGGGACGGCTCCGACGTTCTGGCCATGCTGAACCGGGTGACGCCCGAACGGGCCGCCGAGATCGGCGCCCGCGCCCGGGCCCGCATCCTTCGGGACCACACCTATGACCGGCGGGGCCGCGAGGTGGACGAGATCCTCCGCCGGCTCGCCACGCAGAAAGCCAGGGAACGCGCCGCATGACCCGCCCGCTCGACATCACCATTCTCGGTCTCTCGCTCAGTTCCTCGTGGGGCAACGGTCATGCCACGACCTTCCGGGCGCTGATCCGCGGCCTTCATGCCCGCGGCCATCGCGTCACCTTCCTGGAGCGCGATGTGCCCTGGTATGCGTCGCAGCGCGATCTGGCCGACCCCGATTTCTGCCGGCTGGTCTTCTACGACAACCCGGCGGAGCTGGAGACCAGGCATCGCGCGCTGATCGCGGGGGCCGATGCGGTGCTGATCGGGTCTTACGTGCCCGACGGGATCGAGGTGATCCGCCGGGTGATGACCCTCGCCGGCGGCCCGGTCGGCTTCTACGACATCGACACGCCGGTGACGCTCGCCCGGCTGGACGAGGATCAGTGCAGCTGGCTCTCACGCATGCTGATCCCCGCCTTCGACGTCTATTTCAGCTTCACCGGCGGCCCGCTGCTGGACAGGCTGGAACAGGATTACGGCGCGCGCCGGGCCCTGCCGCTTTATTGCGCGGTGGATGCGGAGCGCTACAGACCCGCCGGCAGCCGGCCGGTCTATGACCTCAGCTATCTGGGCACCTATTCCCCCGACCGTCAGCCCGGGCTGGAACGGCTGCTGATCGAGCCGGCCCGCCGCCTGCCCGACCGGCGCTTCATCGTGGCCGGGCCGCAATATCCGGACGACATCGACTGGCCCGCCAATGTCGAGCGGGTGGAACATGTGGGCCCGGCCGACCATCCCGCCTTCTATGCCGCATCGGCCTTCACCCTCTCGGTCACCCGGGCCGAGATGATGGCGACCGGATGGTCGCCCAGCGTGCGGCTGTTCGAGGCCGGTGCCTGCGGCACGCCGGTGATCAGCGACCGTCAGCCCGGGCTGGAGACGATCTTCCCCGAAAGCGACGCGATCCTGATCGCCGACACCACCGACGACGTGGTGCGGATGCTGACGACCACCGACGCCCCGGCCCGCGCGCGCATCGCCGCCGCGGCGCGTGCGGCGGTGCTCGGCGCCCATACCGGGCGACACCGGGCGGACGACCTGATTGCGGGGCTGATGCGGACCGATGCGGCCCGCCCGCCCCTCATCCGGGCCATGGAGGGGCAGACCATGGCCGGGCAGCGCGAAAGGACCGGAGACGATGCGCATTCACCTGCCTGATCATCGCCCCATGAACGGACCCGCCCTCCCCAGCCGCAAGACGGACAGCCTGAGGACGGGCCCCCGCCCCGGCCGCCCGGCGGCCCTGGTCGCAGGCGCCGCCGGCTTTCTGGGCTCGCATCTCTGCACCCGGCTGATCGATGACGGCTGGCGGGTCTATGGGGTCGACGATTTCCACACCGGCCTTGCCCGCAATCTTCTGCATCTGGCCGATCATCCGGATTTCGTGTTCATGGAACACGACATCCGCCGGCCGCTGCCGAAGATCGCCGGCCTCGCCCGGGTCTGGAACCTCGCCTGCCCCGCCTCGCCGCCGCATTACCAGGACCAGCCGATCCGCACCGCCACCACCAGCGTGGTCGGCACGCTCAATCTGCTGGAACTGGCGACCCAGGCCGATGCCCGTTTCGTCATGACATCGACCTCGGAAATCTATGGCGACCCCGAGGTCCACCCCCAGCCGGAAAGCTATCGCGGCTGCGTCAACACCACCGGCCCGCGCGCCTGTTACGACGAGGGCAAGCGCATGGCCGAGGCGTTGTGCTACGACTTCGTCCGCCAGTACGGCACCGATGTCCGGGTGGCGCGGGTGTTCAACACCTATGGTCCGCGCATGCGGCTGGATGACGGGCGGATCGTGTCGAACTTCGTCGCCCAGGCGCTGACCGGGCAGAAACTCACCATCTACGGCTCTGGCCGCCAGACCCGGTCGTTCTGCTATGTCGACGATCTGGTCGAAGGGCTGGTGCGGCTGATCTCGGTCGACCGGCGGCCCGATGGTCCGGTCAATCTGGGCAATCCGGAAGAATATTCGATCCTGGAGATGGCGGAGATGATCGGCCGGCTGACCGGCCGGCGGATCAGCACCACCCATGATCCGCTGCCGGCCGACGATCCGCGCCGCCGCCGGCCGGACATCACGCTTGCCCGCCAGCTGCTGGACTGGCAGCCGATGGTGCCGCTGCGCACCGGGCTTGCCGCCACCATCGACTGGTTCGCCGCGCTGCTGGCCGAAGAGGGGCGGCTGGCGGCGACGAAACCGGCGGCAGAGGTCAACGGTGCCGCCACCCGGCGGCGCGAGCCGGCCGGCGGGGCCGCCCTCCCCCTTGGCCTGGCGGCGCCGGAACATTGAGCCGGAGCGGGCATTGAACCGCAGTGACGGCGCACCGCCGACGCGCATCCCGGGCCTGAAGCGGCGCCGCGCCGCGCGGATGCGCGCGGCCGGGCTGCACCGGTCGGCGGCCGACGCCCTGCCGATCCGCCGCCGCCGGGCCGGGCGCGGCTTCGTCTATCTGGACGGCGAAGGCCGCCGGATCACCGACCCGGCCGAAATCGACCGGATCAGGGCGCTGGCGATCCCGCCCGATTATCGCGAGGTCCGGATCGCCGCCGACCCCCGCGCCCATCTTCAGGCGACCGGCCGCGACCGCGCCGGTCGGCTGCAATACCGCTACCATCCGGATTGGGCGCAGGTGCGCGAGCGCGACAAGATCGACCGGCTGGCGACGCTGGCCGGGGCGATCGGCCGCATCCGCGCCCGGGTGGCGCGCGATCTGGAACAGGCGGGCCGGACCCGCGACGGCGCGCTGGCCGCGATCGTGCGGGTGATCGACCTCACCCATATCCGGATCGGCTGCGAAGATTATGTTCAATCCGGCCGCAGCCGCGGTGCCGCCACGCTGCTGAAGCGCCAGGTTTCAATATCCGGCAGCACCGTGGCGCTGGATTTTCGCGGCAAGAGCGGCCGGGCGATCGCCTGCGCGCTGGATGATGCCGGGCTGGCGGCGGCGCTCGGCCGGCTGATGGCCCTGAAGGGCGCGCGGCTGTTCCAGTATCCGGCCGGTCACGGCCGGCCGCACACCGTGACTGCGGCCGATGTGAACGCCTATCTGGCCTGGATTGCCCGGGGCCGCGGCGCGGTCGAAACCCCGGTGACCGCCAAGGATTTCCGCACCCTCTCGGCCACCGCCGCCGCCGGTGCGGCGCTGGCCGCCACCGATCCCGCAGGCTCCGTCACCCGCCGCCGCCGGCAGGTCGCGGCGGTGATGCGCGATGTGGCGGACATGCTGGGCAATACCCCCGCCGTCGCCCGGCGCAGCTATGTCCATCAGCGGCTGATCGAGGCCTTCGACTCCGGTCGCCTGGCCGGCCTCTATGCCCGCGCCCGCGCCGGCGGCCGGCGGACCCGCGCCGAGGCGCTGGTCGCGCTGCTGTTTGCGGGTGGATGACCCTCGACGCACGCCCCCGAGCGAAAATGGACCCGGACCATGCCCGACCGCAACACCCTGAAACGCCGCATCGATGATCTTCGCCCGTGGTTCCACAACATGGAACTGAACGGCATCCGGACCGCGCCGGACCATTTCCTCGGCGACTATCCGGGCTTTCAGTGGGACCGGCTGCGGCCGGCCCTGCCGGCGGACCTCACCGGCCTCAGCGTGCTCGATATCGGCTGCAATGCCGGCTATTTCTCCATCCGCCTGAAGCAGGAAGGGGCGGCGCGGGTGCTGGCGGTCGATCACGACCCGCGCTATCTGGCCCAGGCGCGGCTGGCGGCCGAGGTCGCCGACGTCGCCGTCGAGTTCCGGGAGATGTCGGTCTACGACCTGCCCCGGCTGGGCGAGTGCTTCGACCTCGTATTGTTCATGGGCGTGCTGTACCACCTGCGCCACCCGCTGCTGGCGCTGGACCTGATCCGGGCCCATGCGGCGGCGGATCTGCTGGTGGTGCAGTCGCTGGAGCGCGGCGCCGGAACGGCCGGCGCACTCGCCGCGGATCATGATTTCTCGGAACGCGCGATCTTTGATCGCGAGGACTACCCGCGGCTGCATTTCGTGGAGCACGCCTATGCGGGCGACCCCAGCAACTGGTGGATCCCGAACCGGGCCTGCACGGAAGCGATGCTGCGCAGTGCCGGGTTCACGATCCTGTCCCGTCCGGCGGACGAGATCTATATCTGCCGCCGCCGCTGACACCCGCGCCCCGTGGACCGGCCGTCGGATACGGCGGTGCGCCCCCGGGGGAGCGCCACGGCCTGCTTCACGAGGTGTGTTCGTCGGATCGGGCCTTGCGGCCGCCCGGTGTGCCCCCCGGCTCCGGGTCGCCGGATGGGGACGGCTCCCCGGATGTATCCGTGGGCGTGATCTTGTCGTAGGCGGGATTGCCCATCAGGGCTGCCGCAGCCTCGCGCGCCAGATCCATCATCTCCTTGGGCGGCGATGTCTCGTTTCCATAAGCGGCGTAGAGATCCTGGAGGGCGTGGTCGATCGACCTGTTCTCGTCCTCGCCCTGCCGTTTCGGCTCAGTCCCGTCAATACGACGTCCGGGATGTGCGCTTGCCATGGGTTGGGGGTGTTCCTTCGTCATGCGATCAGCCTGCCGGGTGCTGCCTCGGGCCATGATGCACGGGCGCCGGCCAGGCGAGGCATCGGGTTCGGCAGTTACCTGTTCGGCAGTTACCGGCCCGGCTGTCTCCGGAAGCCGGGCATCGGATCTGTGGCACCCGACAGCTTCTACGTCGGTCGTCATCGGCTGGATCAGTCTCCGTTGCAGTTTAGTTCATCGGGCGGCCACGCGTCACGCGGCGCGCGGAGACAGAACTTCTACGTGTCGGATGCTGTTCCTCCTACGCAGGAACCAAAAATATCGGGCAGGGTTCATGCGACATGTCTGCAACAGAGCCAGGAAAGATACGGACATGTCGGATCATCTTCAACCACCACAGAAGCAATCGCAACAGCCGGGGCGAGAACATGAAATGTCACCGTCTCCCGATTACATGCCACGATTTCCGGGTACCGGCCGACTGAAGGAAAAGGTCGCCCTGATCACCGGCGGCGACAGCGGTATCGGCCGGGCGGTGGCGATCGGCATGGCCCGGGAGGGCGCCGATATCGCCATCCTGTATCTGAACGAGCATCGCGATGCCGAGGAAACGGTGCGTCTGATCGAAGCCGAAGGCCGTCAGGCCATGCATATCGCCGGCGATGTCGGCGACGAGGCCGTCTGCCGGCAGGCGGTGGCAGAGGTGGTCAAGACCCTGGGCCGCCTGGACATCCTGGTCAACAATGCCGCCGAACAGCACGAGGTGAAAGATTTCACCGATCTGGCCGCCGAACAGCTGGAACGCACCTTCCGCACCAATGTCTTCGGCTGTTTCTTCATGACCAAGGCGGCGCTGGAGCATCTGCCGGACGGCGGCGCCATCGTCAACACCACCTCGATCACCGCCTATCAGGGCTATCCCAGCATGGTGGACTATGCCGCCACCCGCGGCGCCATCGTGGCCTTCACCCGGTCGATGTCCAGGCTGCTGGTCGACCGGAAGATCCGCGTCAACGCGGTTGCCCCGGGCCCGATCTGGACCCCGCTGATCCCCGCCAGCTTCCCGGCCGAAAAGGTGGCGGAACACGGCGGCAGCGCCCCCATGGGCCGCGCCGGCCAGCCCAACGAGGTGGCGGCCTGCCATGTCTTCCTGGCGAGCGAAGAGGCGTCTTACATGAGCGGTCAGGTCCTGCACCCGAACGGGGGAACCATCGTGCAGTCCTGAGGGGACGGTGGGCCAGGGCACCGCGGCGGGGATCCGGAAACGACGGTGGACCCCGCCCCACCCTCACGGATCCGCATACCCCACCGCCCGCATCCGCACCTCCGCCCCCGCCGGATCGCGGTCGAACAGGATGCCGCCCTTGCGGGTGGAGCGGGCGGGCAGATAGTCGATGCGGGTGCGGCCGCGGGCCAGGACGTGGCCATCGGCCAGGATCTCGCCCTCGATTTCGACCTCGGATGCCGTGCGCGGGCCGGTGTTGCTGGCCTCGAAGGTGACGACCCAGCCCGCCCCGGCCTGCTGCACCGCCGTCGGGCGGACCGCCAGCGCCGGCGTGCCTGCGGGTTCGGTCAGGGCCAGATAGCCCAGCCATGCGGCCAGCGCCACCAGGGCCGCCGCCGCGACCGAGGCGATGATCCATTCCAGCGGGTTGGTCCTGTCGCCGCCG
The DNA here is from genome assembly GCF_041468085.1 of Tistrella mobilis. Classification (NCBI taxonomy): domain Bacteria; kingdom Pseudomonadati; phylum Pseudomonadota; class Alphaproteobacteria; order Geminicoccales; family Geminicoccaceae; genus Tistrella; species Tistrella mobilis. The sequence continues at coordinate 551,588 of NZ_CP121015.1, forward strand.
CCGGCGTCGTCCATCCGCGTCCCCATCACACGAATATCCTCATCACACGATGATTCTGGCAGCTGCGGCGCCCACGGCGCCGGGGAAGGACAGCACGATCACGACGCCCGCGATGTCCACCGGGCCGGTGCCGTCCAGCCGGCCGATGGTCCAGAGCACGTAAAGACTGACCAGGGCGACCAGCACATAGCCGGTGACCGTGAAGCGCAGGAACAGGCTCCAGAACCCCTCTTCCGTGCGGGGGCCATGGCCGCCGCTGAATTCCAGCTGATAGACCAGGGCGTGCATCACCATCAGGCTCGCCCCCAGAAGCCCCAGCTGCTGCCAGAGCGACATGCGCCAGGCGATCAGCACCACCTCTTCGGTGGGGGCGATGTTCAGCGACAGGAACAGCGCGCCCGCAACCATCACGAACAGCTCTCCGGCATAGGTCTCTTCCACCTCTTCCCGGCCGGTATCGTCCTGGTTGGCGGCCCCGAGCTGGGCGCGGCCGAACAGCGCGCCCACGGCGCCGGGCGGGATCTGGATCGCGAGCTTGCCCAGCACTTCCGAGGCCGGCATGTCGGGAGAGATCACGCCGAAGATCCCGAGCACGCCGGCCGCGACCAGGCCGGCGATGCCGGTTGCGATCGCGGCATCGGCCATGTCCTGGGCAAGGCTGGCGGTGCGGCGGAAACCGCCGATCCTGGACAGCCCGACCAGCAGCGGCAGGGTGAGCGCCAGCAGCAGAAGCAGCCGGGTTTCGGGCAGGGTGACGCCCAGCTGCCAGGTTTCCATGGTCATCAGGATCGGCAGGGTGAACAGCAGGGCCCCGGCCGCGGCGCGGCCCAGACCGATGATCAGATCCCGCCGCGGCGAACGCGCAGCCGGCATGGTCTCTCCGCATGTCTGTGGCCCGTGCTGAAAGCGCGGCGGCGGGCATTTCGTTCCGCGGATATCCGCAGATCACCCGGCGGAACATAGGCCGCGGGCCGCGATTGCAGCTGCATAACGCGCAGACTGACAGGAGAAGCCCGCCATGATCCCCCGGCCGATCCGGACCACCACCATCAGTGCCGTGCTCGCCGCCCGGCTGGTCGCCGCAGCGGCCGGTGCCGTGCTGATCGGCAGCGGCATCGCCGCCGGCGCCAATACCACCACCGCCGGAAGTTCGACCGCCGCCTATACCGAAGAGGCGGCCCTGTCCGACATTTTCGAGATCGAGGCCGCCAAGCTTGCCCGCAACAAGACGCAGAACGACGACATCCGCGCCTTTGCCGGCCGCATGGTGCTGGACCACACCGCCGCGACCGAAAAGATGAAGGCGACCCTGGCCGATATGGGCCTGTCGGTGCAGCTGCCCGACCGGCTGGACGACCGGCGGATGAAGATTCTGGAAGATCTGAACGAACAGCAGGTCCCGGGCTTCGACCGGATGTATGTCGCCAGCCAGATCGACGCGCACGAAGCGGCGCTGAAGCTGCATCGGGGATATGCCGAGACCGGCGAGAACGAGGAGCTGCGCGAAACCGCGGACGAGATCGCCGACACGGTGGAACGCCATCTGGAGCATATCCGCGACATCGCGGACGAGATGGGGTCGTGACCGCGCGCCCGTCATCTCCAATCAAAGGACGAGTCCGATGACCTTCAATCCCCTGCAGGAAAAGGGCATTCCCCTTGAAAAACAGTGCCGCAACTGGTCGGAGCTGAACATCCGCCCCTATGACAAGGCCAGCGTGCACCCCTACAGCCGCTGCCGCGGCATCGTGATGAACGGCATCGAGGTCGAGGCGGTGATGTTCTCGCACCAGATGGCGCGCAACACGCTCGACCCCGAGATCCGCAAGCAGCTGTCGCTGATGCGCCGGATCGAGGCCCAGCAGCAGAAGGTGATGAACTGGCTGATCCCCGGCGACGAGACCACGCTGGAGGTGACGCTGGGTTATGAACAGGTGGCCGTCGACCTGACCGCCTGGATCGCGCAGCACGAGCCCGACCCCTATCTGCGCCAGGTTTACGAATTCGGCCTGCTGGAGGATTTCGACCACCTCTACCGCTATGCCAACCTCTACCAGATGCTGGAGGGCCAGGGGTCAGGGAAGGCGCGGGCCGACGAGATCACCGGTCGGCTGACCGAGATCATGCCCGGCCGGCCGACCATCTTCGAACATCGCGATCCGCGCGACGAGATCCGCCGGCCGATGACCGCGCTCGCCGCCGATCCGCAATCGGTGATGAATGCGCTGACGGTGATGGCCTCGGAACAGCAGACGATGAATTTCTACATGAACATCGGCAACCGGCCGCAGGAGCCGCTGGCGCGCGCCACCTATCTGGAGATCGCCCAGATCGAGGAACAGCATGTCAGCCATTACGAAAGCATCCTGGACCCGACCGTCGGCTGGTTCGAGAACCTGGTGCTGCACCAGTATCACGAATGCTGGATGTATCATTCCTTCATGCAGGACGAGATCGACCCCCGGGTGAAGGCGGTCTACGAGCTGCACCTGGCCATGGAAATCGAACATCTGCGCGTCGCCTGCGAGATGATGCGCAAGGTGGAGAAGCGCGACCCCGAAGCCTTCCTGCCGCGCGAGATGGGGGAGAGCATCGTCTTCCGCGAGAACAAGGGCTTCATCCGCGACGTGCTGGCCCGGCAGGTGGACCTGACCTCGAAAGACAGCGATTTCGTGCCGGTGGACGAACTGCCGGCGGATGATCGCTATTTCGCCTGGAACCGCGCCGTCAATGAGGGCTGGAACCCGACCGAGGACGTGATCGCCCGGGCGCGCGCCGACGGCGGCGAATACCGGCTGCAAACCGAAGGCCCCCATCCGGTGCCCGGGCTGCGCCGGGAAGATGACCGCCAGGACGCCACCACCGCCTATGCCCGCCGCCGGGCCAGCTGAGGAGGGGGCCACACCCCATGTCCATCACCGTCAGCCATGTGACGCCCGCCGCCGACGCCAGCCATAACGGCGCCTCGCCACGCACCGGTGACCCCGTCCCCGGAGATCTGCATCTGGGCGACCCGGTATCGCTGGGCGCCGCCCTGATCGCCGGCCGCAAGGTGGCGCCCGACGCCACCCTGCTGCTGATGCAGGACCATCGCGAGGCGATGGCCATGTTCGATGCCCATGACGAACAGACCGATCCGGTGGAGCGCGCCGCGACCATCCGGCGGCTGTTCCGGGCGCTGCAGCGGCATATGGATATCGAAGAGCAGATCTTCTATCCGGAAGCGGCCCGGGCCACCGGCCGCGACGATCTGACCGGCCATGGCCGCCATGAACACGACGAGGCGCGCAGCATCATGGCCCGGATCGATACCGTTCTGGCCCGCGGCGAGAGCACCGATCAGACGATGGGCGAGCTGCGCCACGCCATCGACCACCATGTGAAGGACGAGGAGGACGAGCTGTTCCCGATCGTCCGCGACAGCGGGCTCGACCTCTACGCCCTGGGCCGCAGGCTCGCGGCCCGCAAGGTGGCGCTGCTCTATCGCACCACCGACGGCCGGGTGCCCGGCATCGCTTACGAGGAACTGGAGAGGCGCATGACCGACAGGATGAACGAGGCCCGCCGGCTGCTGGTGATCGGCCTGCGCGACATGCATGCCGCCGTCCGCCTGGGCGACGAGATGCTGAAGGTGCAGCTGCCGCGGCTCCACACCCTGCCGCAGATGGCCGCACGGCTTGAAGCCCATCGCCGGGACAAGGCGGCCCAGCGGACGCGGATCGAACACATCCTGGATGCGCTGGGCGAGGATCGCTCGGCGCTGAAGGACATGATGATGGCGGCGACCGGCGATTTCGCCACCCGGCTGAACGCGGCGAAGGGCGACGAGGTGGTACGCAACGGCGTGACCATGTTCGGCATGGCCCATTACGAGGTCGCCTGGTACGAAAGCCTGGTCGTGCTGGCGGCCGAGGCCGGCGAAACCGAAGCCGCCCGGCTGCTGGCCGAATGCCTGGCCGAGGAACGCGCCATGGCCGCCTGGGTGGGGGAAAACCTCCGCGGGCTGCTGCTGTCGCATCTGGATGCCCGGGTGTCGGGCGTGAAGGATGCAGGGTAGGCCGGTCACCCCAGCTCGAAACTGGTGAGGCCGTAGGTGCGGTCGATCGCAATCTGGGGCGCCGGGCCGGTATACATGCGCGCGGTCTCGAACACCGGGGTCATGCCATGGCGGCGGGCCAGCGCCAGCGCTTCGGGCGTGATCGCGGGCGTGTCGAGGAAGACCGGCGCCCCGGCCGGCACCGCGCCGGTCAGGGCCTGGAACAGCGCCTCGGCCACGGCCGGGCGCTCGGCGAAAAGCGGGCCGATCTTGAAGCCGGTGCGGCAGGGGCGGATGACGCCGTAACCCTGCAGGCGGCCATCCGCGACATAGCTGCGCAGCACCGTGCCGGGCCGGCTGATCCAGGCGGCCAGGAAGGCCGCGCGCGGGGCGGGGAAGAAGCGGCGATCCCAGGCCGGCAGCGCCGCGCGTTCGGCGGCCCCCGGGGTCACGATCGCCGGATGCACCGGCCCGGCGGCCGTTGCCCGGCCCTCGTGGCGGATATTGCGATGGGCCGGCACGAAGCCCGAGCGGCGATAATTGTCCTGCTGCGCCACCACCCCGTCCAGCCCGACCAGCCGGCCCTGAAGCCTGGCCATCAGCGCCTGCCAGATGGCGAGCCCATAACCGCGGCCGCGCAGGTCGGGGCGGACGATGTAGAAGCCGAGGAAAGCGAAATCCGCCCCGTAGCGCACGCCCGAGATGACGGCGACCGGGGCCCCGTCCAGATGGCCGATCAGGAAGCCTTCCGGGTCTTCGGCCGCGAAGGGTACGGCATCGTGCAGGCCGGGGTTCCAGCCCTCGGCCGCCGCCCAGTCCAGCGCCAGGCCGATCTCGTCCGGCCGCATCGGCCTGATCTCCGGCCTCTCCCCGGCAGTCTGCATACCTCTGCCCTCCATCTCGCATCCGTTCCGATGCCAGCATAGGCCGGTCGTGACACGGATGATCACACAGGATCGGTCAGGGGTAAATGACAGGCGACCTGGCGCGCCCCCACCGCAGCTCCGGCCCCCGCCAGCTGCGGCATCCGTTCGCGGCAGATGGCGGCGGCGCGGGGGCAGCGGCCCTCGAAGCGGCAGCGCTGCGGGTCGGGGTCGACGGGGCTTGCCGGCTCCCCCGCCAGCCGGCGGCGCGGGAGCGGGGGCGCGCCGGGTGCCGGGATCCGCGGGATGGCGGCGATCAGCCCGGCGGTATAGGGATGGGCCGGGGCATCGAAGACCTCTGCCGTCGGCCCCGTCTCGATCACCCGGCCCAGATACATCACCGCCACCCGGTCGGTGACCAGCCGCACCACGTTCAGATCATGGCTGACGAACAGACAGGCGAGGCCCAGCTCGGCCCGCAGATCGTGCAGCAGGTTCAGGATCACCGCCTGGATCGAGACGTCGAGCGCCGAGGTCGGCTCGTCCAGGATCAGCAGATCGGGGCCGGGCGCAATCGCCCGGGCAATGCCGACCCGGGCGAGCTGACCGCCCGAGAGCTGATGCGGCAGCCGGTCGTGCAGGCTGCGCGGCAGATGCACCCGGTCGAGCGCCCGGCGCGCCGCCGTTACCGCGGCGGCGCCCGTCAGCCCGTTCAGCCGGCGGAGCGGTCGCATCACCGCCTGGATCGCGGTCAGCCGCGGGTCCAGGCTTTCGCCCGGGTCCTGAAACACCATCTGGATCCGCCGCCGCCAGGGGGCATGGGCCGCGCGCCGTGCCGGCAGCCGGGCCAGATCCTGGCCGTCGAACAGGATGCGGCCCTGATCGGGATCGGTCAGCCGGGCGACCAGACCGGCGAGCGTCGTCTTGCCGCAGCCGCTTTCCCCCACCAGGCCCAGCGCCTCGCCGCGGCCCAGCGTCAGCGAGACGTCGTCTACCGCATGCAGCCAGCCGGCCGGGCGGTCGGCCGCGGCCGGCACGCGAAAGCGGCGGTGCAGGCCCTGAACATCCAGCAGCACCGTCATCGCACCAGATCCCCGATCCGGCTGTCGGGCCCCGGGGTCGCGCGGATCAGCGCCCGGGTATAGGGGTCGGCCGGCGCCTGGAACAGCTGCGCGGTCGGGGCCTGTTCCACCACCCGGCCGCGGCGCATCACCAGGATCCGATGGGCACGTTCCGCCGCCACCGCCAGGTCATGGGTGATCAGGATCGTGGCCATGCCGCGGGCCTTCGCCAGATCGCCGATCAGATCCAGGATCACCGCCTGGGTGGTGACGTCGAGCCCGGTGGTCGGCTCGTCGGCGATCAGCAGCCGGGGGCTGCCGGCCAATGCGATCGCGATCATCACCCGCTGGCACATGCCGCCCGAAAGTTCATGGGGAAAGGCCCGCGCCCGGCGCACCGGATCGGGGATGCCGACGGCGGCCAGCAGCGCCTGCACCCGGGCGGTGCGGTCGGCGCGCGTCAGCCGGCGTCCGGCATGCACCCCCACCACATCGCCGATCGCATCGCCCACCCGGCGCAGCGGGTCCAGCGCCCGGCGCGGATTCTGGAACACCATCGACATCGCCCGGCCGCGCAGCGGCGCCACGGCCGCCTCGCCGCCGGCCAGCAGATCAACATCGTCGAACAGGATCCGGCCGCCCAGAATGGTGGCGGCCGGCGGCAGCAGGCCCAGGATCGACAGCGCCGTCACCGATTTGCCCGAGCCGCTTTCGCCCACCAGTGCCAGCGTCTCCCCCGCGCGCAGATCGAAGGAGATGCCGTCGAGCGCCGGCGCCGCCCCCCTGAAGCCCACCTTCAGCCCGTCGACCCGCAGCAGCGGCGCGGTCATCGGCGCCTCGGGTCGAGCAGGTCGCGCAGGGCATCGCCCGCCAGGTTGAAGGCGAAGACCGCCAGCATCAGGGCCAGCCCCGGGAAGGTTGCGACCCACCATTGCCCGGTCATGATGAACTGGGCGCCTTCGGCCGCGAGGATGCCCCATTCGGGCGCCGGCGGCCGCACGCCCAGGCCGATGAAGGACAGGCCGGCGGCGTTCAGGATCGCCCAGCCCAGATTGAGCGAGACCTGAATGGCCAGCACCGGCAGCAGCGCCGGCAGCAGCACCTCGACCAGCAGCCGGGCCTCGCCATGGCCGCCCAGCCGCGCCGCCTGCACCCAGGCGGCATCCTTCAGCCCGGCGATGCCGGCGCGGGCGAAACGGATATAGAAGGGCAGGTTGATGATCGCCGTCGCCCAGACGATGTTGGCGACCGTATTGCCCAGCGCCGCGACCAGCGCCATGGCGACCACGAACAGCGGGAAGGCCATGGCGACATCGACCAGCCGCCCGATCCAGCGATCGAGCCGGCCGCCGCGCAGCCCCGAGACGGCGCCGGTCAGCGTGCCGGCGATGCAGGACATCGCGACCGCCGAAAAGGCGATCGCAAGATCGAGCCGGGTGGCGGCGATCACCCGGCTGAAGATGTCGCGGCCCAGCTGGTCGGTGCCGAACCAGTGATCGGCCGAGGGCGGCTCCAGCCCGCGGGTGACGTCGGTGGCGAGCGGGTCATAGGGCACCAGCGCCGGGCCGGCGATGGCGGCCGCCAGCAGCAGAACCACCACGGCCAGCGCCAGGAAACCGGGCGGGTTGGCGCGCATCAGCCGGACGAGCCGGGTGATCCCGCCCGCAACACCGCCCGCCCCGCCGGCCGGCGGCGGGCTGCCCAGATGGCGTTCCGCGGTCATCCGATCCGCCCCACCCGGGGATCGATCAGCCCGTAGAGCAGATCGATCGCCAGATTGACCAGGGTGAAGGCGATGGCCACCAGCAGCACGAAGCCCTGCACCGGCGCGTAATCGGCATTCATCAGCGCATCCAGCGCGTAAGAGCCGATGCCCGGCCAGGCGAAGACTTTTTCGACCAGAACATTGGCGCCCAGCATATACGAGAACACCATGCCCAGCGTGGTGACCACCGGCACCGCGGCATTGCGCAGCGCGCGGGTCAGCACCATGCGCCGCGGCAGGCCGGCGGCGCGGGCGGCGGTGACGAAATCGGCCGAGAGCACCTGGATCATGGCACCGCGGGTGATGCGGGCCAGCGGTGCGACCGCAAAGGCGGTCATCGTCAGACAGGGCAGCACCATGCGCCCCAGCACCGAAGCCAGAACCCCGGTATCGCCGGCCAGCAGCGCATCGATGACCAGCGACCCGGTCACCACCGGCGGCGGGATCAGCATCACATCCATGCGCCCGACGGGTTCCGGCGCCCAGCCGAGTTCGGAATAGAACACATGGATCAGCAGCAGCCCCACCACGAAAGTGGGCAGCGAGGTGCCGGCCGCGGCGATCGCCCGGCAGAGATGGTCGATCACCGATCCCGGCCGGGTGGCGGCGACGACGCCCAGGGGCAGCGCCACCAGGATCGCCAGCAGGAAGGCGGTCACCGTCAGCTCCAGAGAGGCCGGCAACCGCGCGGCCAGATCGTCGACCACCGCCTCGCCCGTGGTATAGGAGCGGCCGAGATCGCCCCGCAGCACATCGCCCGCATAGATCGCCAGCTGTTCGGGGATGCTGCGATCCAGCCCCATCGACACCCGGATCGCCTCGATCTCCGCCTGGCCCATGCCGGGGCCCGACGCCAGGAAGGCGGCAGGATCGGCCGGCAGCAGGCGCATCACCACGAAGGTGAACACCACCGCCCCCGCCAGAACCGGCAGGGTGGCAAGGCAGCGCCGACCGATGAAGCCGAGGATGGCGGGCACGGCAATACTCCGTCGAATGGGCCAAAAGAGGGGATCCGCCATGCGGATCCGCCTCTTTCCCATAGCCTGCCTTACGCCTTGCGGTCCAGCGGCCGGAAATCGACCTGGCCGTGGATGTAATAGGTGAAGTCGGTCACCCCCGGCTTCAGCGCCGCATCGAAGGCGGGCAGCCAGAGCGGCATGATCGGCAGCTCGCGGAACACGATCCGGATCGCCTGGCGCATCAGGTCTTCATAGGTGTCCTTGTCGGTCTCCCAGCGGGCCTTTTCGACCAGCGCCCCCAGTTCCTCGTTCCTGAAGGCGCCGAAATTCCAGCGCCAGTCGCCCTGGAAGAAGATCCGGAAGAAATAGTCCGGGTCGTTGAACCAGGCGGACGAGCCCTCGACATAGAACGGCACCTTCTTTTCGGTCAGCAGCGTGCCCCACTGCGCCGCCGGCACCTTTTCGATCACCACCCTGATGCCGATCCGGCCCAGCTGTTCCTGAACCAGCAGCGCGATCGGGTCGGCCGTGATCGCATCGGCCACGTTGTACGAGAAACTGGTCTCGAAACCGCTGCCATGCCCGGCTTCGGCCAGCAGGGCGCGGGCGCGGTCCAGATCGGTGGCGTAAGGGTAGGGCTGCGGGAAGGCCGAGGTCTCGGGCTGGTCCGAAGCCGCGCCGTAAAGCGGCGTGCCGCGGCCGAAGATCGCGCCCTGGAACATGGCGTCATAGGGCAGCGCGAAGGCGATCGCCTGGCGCACCCGGACATCGTCGAAGGGGGCGGTCTGGGTGTTGAAGGCGACGAAGCGGAAGCTGTTGGTCACCGGCAGCGAAATCAGATCCACCTTGGGATCGGCATCGATCGCCGCCACATCCTTGGGCGGCAGCTGCAGCGCCACATCGGCATCGCCCTTGGTCACCGCGGCGACGCGGGCGGGGGCGGCGGGCACCACCTGCACCACCGCGCGGCGGATGCGGGGCAGGTCGCCGCTCTTCCAGTCGTCGAAGCGGTCATAGATCACCTGCTGGCCGGCGGTCCAGTTGGCGACCTTATAGGCGCCGCCGCCGGCGGCATTGTTGCGCAGCCATTCCCTGCCCCAGGGATCCTCCGCGGTGGCATTGGCCTTCACCGCCTCGGCATTGATCACCGAGGCGAAGCTCAGCGCCAGATTGGGCATGGTGTAGCGGTCGGCCTTTTCGAACCGCATCCGGAAGGTGTGGGCATCCACCACCTCGAACTGATCGGCCGAGGTGATCGAGCCGGTGGACAGCTGGCGCTTCGAGGCCGGCAGGTTGATGCCGCGTTCCAGCGACCAGCGGACATCCTCGGCCGTCACCGGCTTGCCGTCGTGGAAGGTGGCGTCGCGGCGCAGATGGAAGACCAGCACGCGCCCGTCTTCCAGCACCTCCCAGCTTTCGGCCAGTTCGCCCTTGAACTTCAGATAGTCATAGCGGTAGAGCCCCGGCGCCACCTCGATCCGGTCGAAATTCACCAGCCGGTCGTAGATGTTGGTGAAGGTGCCCAGCGCCGCGCGGTTGACGCCGTCGCCATGGGGATCGCGCGAATTCGGCCCGTCCTCGGCCAGCACGCGCAGGGTGATGTCGTCCCCCTCGCGCGCGAAGGCCCGGCCGATCGGCAGCGACACGCCGCCCACCGACAGGAACAGCCCGGCCAGACCGCCGGTCTTCAGAAAATCACGCCGATCCATCTTATCGGGCCTCCCTTGTGTCGGGTATCTCGGGTCGTCTTCCGTCGTCGTCAGCTATAGCCGTCGGGCGGCGGATAGCGCCCGTTCAGGGCGTAGTCACCAACCTCCAGCACCTTGTACACCAGCGGGTCGTGCAAGGTGTGGGTCCGGGCATCCCGCCAGAACCGGTCGAAGGCATGGCGGTTATGGGTCGCACGGGCCCCCATGGCGTCGTAGATCTTCGTCGCCACGTCAAGGCTCAGGCGGGCAGAAAATACTTTTAAGGTTGCGACGTCAATGGCTGCATCACCCCGAAGTTGGATATCGAGCACCGGCCGCGCCGCCAGCAGCCGCTCGACCTTTTCCGCAGCACGATCCGCCAGCGCCAGCGCCGCCTGCAGCCCGGTCCAGATCTCGCCGAACTGGCTGATCACCAGCGGGTCGTCGGCCGCGCGGGCATGGCCCGATGCCGGCCATGCCCGGGTGCTCTGCCGGACATAGTCGCGTCCGGCCCGGAAGGCGCCAAGGGCGAAGCCCAGATACAGATTGGCGAACATCAGCTGGTTGACCGGCACCCGCACCGCGGCGGCGAAGTCGCGGTCGCCCTCGCGCCGGTCGGGCAGCACCTCGGCTTCGGCGACGGGGACGTCTTCCATGGTGAAACCGCTGCTGTCGGCCCCGGCCAGGCCCAGCGCATCCCAATCGCGATCGCAGCTCAGCCCCGGCGCATCGGCGCGGAGCCAGGCGGTGACGGTCTCGCCGGTATCGGTGCGCCGGCCCCAGACCGACAGCCGCTCGGCAAAGGCCGCCCCGGTGCAGAAGCTCTTGCGGCCATTGACCCGGAAGCCGCCATCGGCGGCCGGCGTGATGCGGACATCGTCGTCGCGCGGATTGGCGACCCCCGCCGCCCACAGCCGGTCGCGGCCGATTTCGGCCAGCCGTGCCGCCCGGCGCGGGCCGGCGCCGATATCCTGGTGGATCAGGTTCATCGAATGATAGCCGAACAGCGTGCCGACCGATCCGTCGACCGCGGCCAGCTCCCGCGCCACCGCCACCACCACCGGCCAGGGGGCGCCGCCGCCGCCGAATTCTTCGGGCAGCACCATGGTGGCGAGCCCGCGTCGCTTCAGCAGCGCGATCTGGGCCAGCGGCGGCGTCCGCGCCCGGTGGCGCTCCGCCACATCGCGGGCCAGCTCCGCCGCCACCTCCTCTGCAAGTGCTTCCCATGCCCTGCGGTCACGCGGCCCCGTCATTCGCCCCTCCCCTGCCCGGCGCGCCCCTGTCCTGTCCGGTACGCACGGCGGCCGCCGGATGCCCGGCCCCAAGCCGCGGCCCCCGGCCGAACAGCTTCTCGCGCAGCGTGCCCTCGGCATAACTGGTCTTATAGAGCCCGCGCGCCTGCAATTCCGGCACCAGCAGGTCGGCCACATCGATGAAACTGCCCGGCGCCACGGTCCGGACCAGGTTGAAGCCGTCGATCCCGCTGTCCGCCACCCGCCGGCCGATCTCTTCGGCAACCTCGCCCGCCGATCCGATCAGCGGCCGGAACCGGCCGCCCAGCGCCAGGCCGGCCAGCAGCCGGCGCACGGTCGGCGGCCCCTCCCCCTCGCCACCAAGCCCGGCCAGGATGGAGCGGATGGCATTGCCGCCGCCGGGCGGAATGGGGATCGGCGCATCCGGGTCCAGGCTGCCGAAATCGATGCCGGTTGCCGCCGACAGCTGGGCCAGGGCCGCTTCGGGCACGGCATGGGCGGCATAGTCGCGGTATTTCTCCACCGCCTCGGCCCGCCTGCGGCCGATCACGGTCTGCAAGGAGCCGAAAATCTTCACCGCCGACCGGTCGCGCCCGGCAGCCGCCAGCCGGTCTTCGATCCGCTGCACGATGGCGCGGGTGCCGGGGCCGCCATCGGCGGGGATGAAGATGCATTCGGCATGGGCGGCGGCGAAATCCAGCCCGCGCGCCGAGGCCCCGGCCTGGAACAGCACCGGCGTGCGCTGGGGCGAGGGCTCGGCCAGATGGATGGCGTCCAGGCGGAAATAGGGGCCGTTATGGCGCACCGCCCTCACCTTCGCCGGGTCGGCATAGCGCCGGGTGGCGCGGTCGCGGATCACCGCATCATCGTCCCAGCTCGCCTCCCATAGCTTGTAGGCGACCTGCATGAAATCATCGGCGCGATCGTAACGGTCGTCATGCGGCAGCGTGCCGGCGGCACCGGTGGCGCGCGCCGCACTGTCCAGAAAGCCGGTGACGATGTTCCAGGCCACCCGCCCGTCGCTCAGATGATCCAGGGTCGACATCCGCCGGGCGAACAGATGCGGCGGCTCGGCCGAGACGTCGGCGGTGATGCCGAAGCCCAGATGCCGGGTAACGGCGGCCATGGCGGGCACCAGCACGGCCGGATCGTTCACCGGCAGCTGCACCGCCCGCTCGATCGCGGTGGCCGCCCCGCCGCCATGAACATCGTAAACCCCGGTGACATCGGCCAGAAACAGCCCGTCGAACAGCCCCCGCTCCAGGATCCGCGCCAGCTCCATCCAATAGCCGATGCGGCGATAGCCGGTCGCCCGATCCTCGGGATGGCTCCACACCCCATGGGCCAGATGGCCGACCGCATTCATCTCGAAAGCATTCAGCAGGACATGCGGGGGCGCCAAGACCGATCCTCCGGAGGGGCGGGATATCGTCTTGTGAGATTATTTTGTCAAAATGATTCGCGCAACGGGAGATGATCTCGCGGCTGAAGATCATCGCCTGCGGGCGGCCACGATCGGCCCCGGCATGCGGCGCCAGCGTGACGGGCAGATCGCGCACCGGATGCCGGTCATTCGAAACCGGGCACAGCATCGACGCGCGCGCCTTCGGGCACCGGAAGCTCGACACCGCCATGCCCGCGATGCCGCCTGAGGCAGGCGGATCTCTCCGCTTCCGGTTGACGCTTCTGTCCGGCGCGCCGCCTGCCACCTTCTGCGCAACATTTCCACCGTCATCCCGGCGAAGGCCGGGATCCAGGTTCCTCTCCGCCCGAAGAACGCCGACCGACCTGAACCCGGCCCTGACCAGAGGTTCCCCCTGATCGCTGACGGCCTGGTTCCCGCCAGGCGATCACCGTCCAATCCTGTGGAGGCCTACCTGGATCCCGGCCTTCGCCGGGATGACGGGATTTTCTTTCAGGGATAATTGGTTGGGTCTGATCGTGCATCAGACGACGGGGCGAGAGATGCGAAGGCACCCCCATTGCTGGGGGTGCCGTTTCAATCCACGCACCCGCAAGGGTGCGACCGGTGTCCTGACCCAAGCGTGCCGCTGCACGATGGCGCGGGTGCCGGGGCCGCCATCGGCAGGGATGAAGATGCATTCGGCATGGGCGGCGGCGAAATCCAGCCCGCGCGCCGAGGCCCCGGCCTGGAACAGCACCGGCGTGCGCTGGGGCGAGGGCTCGGCCAGATGGATGGCGTCCAGGCGGAAATAGGGGCCGTCATGGCGCACCGCCCTCACCTTCGCCGGGTCGGCATAGCGCCGGGTGGCGCGGTCGCGGATCACCGCATCATCGTCCCAGCTCGCCTCCCACAGCTTGTAGGCGACCTGCATGAAATCATCGGCGCGATCGTAACGGTCGTCATGCGGCAGCGTGCCGGCGGCACCGGTGGCCCGCGCCGCACTGTCCAGAAAGCCGGTGACGATGTTCCAGGCCACCCGCCCGTCGCTCAGATGATCCAGGGTCGACATCCGCCGGGCGAACAGATGCGGCGGCTCGGCCGAGACGTCGGCGGTGATGCCGAAGCCCAGATGCCGGGTAACGGCGGCCATGGCGGGCACCAGCACGGCCGGATCGTTCACCGGCAGCTGCACCGCCCGCTCGATCGCGGTGGCCGCCCCGCCGCCATGAACATCGTAAACCCCGGTGACATCGGCCAGAAACAGCCCGTCGAACAGCCCCCGCTCCAGGATCCGCGCCAGCTCCATCCAATAGCCGATGCGGCGATAGCCGGTCGCCCGATCCTCGGGATGGCTCCACACCCCATGGGCCAGATGGCCGACCGCATTCATCTCGAAAGCATTCAGCAGGACATGCGGGGGCGCCAAGACCGATCCTCCGGAGGGGCGGGATATCGTCTTGTGAGATTATTTTGTCAAAATGATTCGCGCAACGGGAGATGATCTCGCGGCTGAAGATCATCGCCTGCGGGCGGCCACGATCGGCCCCGGCATGCGGCGCCAGCGTGACGGGCAGATCGCGCACCGGATGCCGGTCATTCGAAACCGGGCACAGCATCGACGCGCGCGCCTTCGGGGACCGGAAGCTCGACACCGCCATGCCCGCGATGCCGCCTGAGGCAGGCGGATCTCTCCGCTTCCGGTTGACGCTTCTGTCCGGCGCGCTGCCTGCCACCTTCTGCGCAACATTTCCACCGTCATCCCGGCGAAGGCCGGGATCCAGGTTCCTCTCCGCCCGAAGAACGCCGACCGACCTGAACCCGGCCCTGACCAGAGGTTCCCCCTGATCGCTGACGGCCTGGTTCCCGCCAGGTGATCACCGTCCAATCCTGTGGAGGCCTACCTGGATCCCGGCCTTCGCCGGGATGACGGGATTTTCTTTCAGGGATAATTGGTTGGGTCTGATCGTGCATCAGACGACGGGGCGAGAGATGCGAAGGCACCCCCATTGCTGGGGGTGCCGTTTCAATCCACGCACCCGCAAGGGTGCGACCGGAGGCGCCCTTGGCAAGGACGGCGGCCGCGCGTTTCAATCCACGCACCCGCAAGGGTGCGACCAGCGCCAGGCCTCTACGCGGACTGGCGCTCCGCTGTTTCAATCCACGCACCCGCAAGGGTGCGACCCGGTGGGGGCCGCGCGTCGACCACACGGTGGCCGTTTCAATCCACGCACCCGCAAGGGTGCGACCCTGGAGCGGATCGACAAAGAAATCGACGACATCGCGTTTCAATCCACGCACCCGCAAGGGTGCGACCCCACCCCCTCTTAATATCCTGAATCCGGGCCCAGAAAAAGGCGATCCGCGCGAACCTCGTCTGGGTGTCATACCTGGGAATAAACATGCATACATTGTGTTATTTAATCCCTTGAAATCCCGATGATATTTTTCCCGCGAACCCCCCGGGGTTTTTACGGGAGCTTGAGGTTCGCGGGCGCGGCGGTACAGATCCGCGATCACCCCGGATGGCCATGGCGAGCGTGCCGCCGGCTGATCTGTCCGGGCTGGCACCGGCCACGTTATCGCGCATCGCTCCCGGCAAAAGACGGCATCGGGCGATGCCGGACGCATGCGTCAACCCGGCTGGCCGGGCCGGCCGCCAGAGGCGGCGCGTGCGGCGATGAGCTGGTCGATGTTTTCAAGGAAGGCGTGCAGCACCGGCGAGGGATTGTCCGCCCGATAGCCGGCCGCAATCTCGATCACCGGCGGGTTGCCGGCAAGCGGCCGGCTGACCAGCGATCGCGGCAGCAGGGGCTCCACATAGGCCGGCAGCAGGGTGACGCCGCCGGTGGACGCCACCAGCGAAATGCCGGTGGCGATGCCGTCCAGCAGATGCCTGGGCCTGACCACCACCCCGCGGTCGCGGAGATAGCGGGTCGCGATGTCGCGCAGCACATGGGGCGTGTCGGCATAGCCGATGAACGAGGCCGGATCGATGTCGCGGACATCGATCGCCGGCCGGGCCGCCAGCGGATGATCGCGCGGCAGGACGACCAGGATCGGCTCGTGCGCGATGACCTTGTAGGTGACGTCGGGCTGCGGCTCCACCCGGCAGAAGCCGAGATCGATCTCGCCGCGCTGGATGGCGGCCCCGATCTCGGGCGAGAAATCGCTCATGACCCGGAAATCGATGTCCTTCAGCTGCCCGCGCAGCAGATGGGTCACATGGGACAGCCAGTCGACCTCCTGCCCGGTCAGGAAGCCGACCGCGAAACCCGGCTTGGACGGGCGGGCGGCGCGCCTTGCGGCGGCGACCGCATCGGCGGCGGACTGCAGGGCGCGCCGCGCATGCTCAAGAAAGGCCTGGCCGGCGGGGGTCAGCGCCACGCCGCGGGCGCTGCGGATGAACAGGGTGGCGCCGACCTCCTGCTCCAGATCGCGCAGCTGGCGGCTCAAGGACGGCTGGGCGGTGTGCAGGCGCCGCTCGGCGGCCACCGTCAGGCTGCCCTCTTCGGCCACGGCGACGAAATAGCGGAGGTGACGCAGTTCCATGTCATCCCATGCCTGAAAGCTATGGCTTCCACATATAACAGGTCGTTCTCCGCCCGCAAACCAGCAGGTATGAAGGGAACCCAGACACCCACATACCTGCCTGTCGGGCATGACCCGACATCCGGAGACACAACATGACCACGACCTGGGCCATGCCCACCATCTCGATCGTCACCGGCGGCAGCCGCGGCCTTGGCCGCAACACCGCCCTCAGCATCGCCCGCCGCGGCGGCGACGTCATCCTCACCTATCGCAGCCAGCTTGCCGAAGCCGAGGCCGTGCTGGCGGATATCCGGGCGCTGGGGCGCCGGGCGGCGGCGGTTCAGCTGGACACCGCCGACATCGCCGGCTTCCCCGGTTTCGTCGACCAGATCCGCGCCATCCTGGCCGGCTGGGGCCGCGACCGGGTCGATCATCTGGTCAACAATGCCGGCCATGGCGAAATGGTCGCCTTCGCCGAAACCACCGAGGCGCAGTTCGACCGGATCTTCGATGTCCATGTGAAGGGCGTTTTCTTCCTGACCCAGGCCCTGCTGCCGCTGATCGCCGATGGCGGCCGGATCGTCAATTTTTCATCCGGCCTGACGCGGGTTTCCTTTCCGGGCTTCGCCGCCTATTCGGCGGCCAAGGGCGCGGTGGAAATCCTGACCGTCTATCTGGCGAAGGAACTGGGCCATCGCGGCATCACCGCCAACACCATCGCCCCCGGCGCCATCGAAACCGACTTCCTGGGCGGCGCGGTGCGCGACACCCCGGCCTATAACGAGGCCTTCGCCGGGATGACCGCGCTTGGCCGCGTGGGTGTGCCCGACGATATCGGCCCGGCGGTGGCGAGCCTGCTTAGCCCCGACAACCGCTGGGTCACCGCCCAGCGCATCGAGGTTTCGGGCGGTCAGACCATCTGATCAGCCCTCGCCCATCATCGCGACCCGGTCTCATCGCGACCCGGTCTCATCGCCACCCGGTGGATCGCCGCCACCACGCGGCCGTACACCCAGGGCGGCAGGTCATGGCCCAGCCCCTCGATTTCGAGCAGGGTGGCCCCCGGGATCGCGGCCGCGGTGTCGCGACCGGCCGCGGGCGGGATCAACGGGTCGTCGGTGCCGTGAACGACCAGGCCAGGCGCGGTGACCCCGGCAAGCCGGCTGCGGCGGTCGCCGGCGGCGATCATCGCGGCCAGCTGGCGCGCGGTACCGCCGGGGGCGCGGCCGCGGCGAAGCTCGTCCAGCAGCAGCGCCCGACAGGCGGCGGCGTCGAAGGGCCGGCCGGTCCCCGCGATGCGGCGGGCGAAGGCCAGGCCATGGGCCAGGAAACCCTCGGGATCGATGGCGGGATCCGGCGCCGGGCCGAGCAGCAGGGCCAGAACATCCGGCGCCGGCCCGGCCACGGCCGGATTGCCTGTGCCTGACATGATCGAGGTGAGCGAGCACACCCGATGCCCGTGGTCGCTGGCCAGGATCTGCGCGATCATGCCGCCCATCGACCGGCCGACGACATGCGCCCGCCCGATGCCCAGCGCATCGAGCAGCCCCACGGCATCCCCCGCCATGTCGTCAAGGCTATAGGGCAGATCCGGCCGCCGCCCGACCCCGAGCGCCCCGATCACCGCGCCAATGTCCGGCGGCGGGCAGTGGTCGAGATGGGTGGAGCAGCCGGTATCGCGGTTGTCGAAGCGGATCACCCGCCAGCCGCGCGCCGCCAGCGCCCGGCAGAAGGCCCCTGTCCAGCGGATCATCTGCGTGCCCAGCCCGGCGATCAGCAGGATCGCCGGATGGTCCGGATCGCCGAAACTCTCCCAGGCGATATCGACCGCGCCGATCCGCGTGATCGCCCCCACCCGCACAATCGCCGGGGTCTGGTCGTGACCGGCCATGATCCTGCTCCGCCGTGACGCATGTTCTGCACCGGCGGATATCTGGCCGGGGGCGGCTGCGCTGTCAATATTACCCGGGTAAAATTCTGCGGCGCCAGATCCCCGTATCAAACCGCCGGGCGAAGATCCCCTCACCTCCCGTCTTGGCTCGCGGCCCGAAACCATGGATGATCGTCAGTCGAGGGACGTCGCCCGACCTCTGGTCGCAAGACGAGAACGTCCCCAGGGAGGATTTCGAACAATGTTTCATCGATTGCGACAGATCTGTCTGGTCGCGCGGGATCTGGATCCGGTGGTGGCGGAGCTTTGCGACGTCTTCGGTGTTGCGGTCTGCCACAGGGATCCCGAGGTCGGGATGTTCGGGCTGCACAATGCCCTGATGCCGCTGGGCCACGGCTTCATCGAGGTGGTGGCACCGCTGGCGCCCGGCAAGGCGGCGGCGGCGGAACGGCATCTGGACCGGCGCGGCGGCGATGGCGGCTATATGGTCATCACCGATACCGACGATCTGGCGCGCTGGGAACCGCATCTGGCGGCGACGGGGGTGCGCATCGCGGCACCGCTGGAAATGGGCGCCTATCGCGGCCTGCAACTGCATCCGCGCGACACCGGCGGCGCGCTGCTGGAGATCAACACCACCCGCGGCAATACCGGCCCCGACGGTGCGGCGATCGATGCCCCTTACGGCCCGGCCGGGCCCGACTGGCAGGCGCATATCCGGACCGGCACCGTCACCGGCATCACCGGCGCCCGGCTTCAGGCCGCCGATCCCGAACGGCTGGGGCGGCGCTGGGCGGAGATTCTGCGCCGCGATCTCAGGCCCGAAAGCGACGGATGGGCGCTCGACCTCGACAATGCCCGGATCCGCTTCGAGCCCGACCGGGACGGCCGGGGTGAGGGGCTGGGCGGGGTGGATCTGGCGGTCGCCGATGAAGCCGGCCTGCGGCGGCGGGCGGCCGCCCGCTTCCTGCCGGTCGTGGATGATCATGTCGTGATCGGCGGCGTGCGGTTTCATATCGGGGGCTGAGTCCCCCCTCCCCTTCCCTTCCCTTCCCGTCCCTCCCCTTCCCGTCCCTCCTCTTCTCTTCCCGCCTCTTCCCCCCTTGTCCTTTCCGGAACACCCGACCATGGATCTGAGCTACAGCGCCGAGCAGGACATGCTTCGTGACAGCGTGGCGCGCGTGATGCGCGACGCCGGTTCCTTCGCCGATCGTCAGAAACGGGTTGCCCGGGCCTGGCAGGCGGGTGCCGCCGCCGCCGAGGCCCGCGCCGCCCATGCCGGGCCGCATTGGCAGCGCTTCGCCGAACTGGGCTGGCTGGCGGTGCCCTTCGCCGAGGCCGATGGCGGCATCGGCGGCGGTGCGGTCGATTTCGGCATCGTGATGGAAGGCATCGGCCGGGCGCTGGCCATCGAGCCGCTGCTGCCCACCGTGCTGGCGGCGCGGCTGGTGGCGGCGCTGGGCGATGCGGCGCAGAAGGCCGGCTGGCTGGCCCCGGCGCTCGACGGCCGCCGGCGCCTCGCCTTCGCCTTCGCCGAGCGCCAGGCCCGCTATGACCTGACCGACTGCGCCACCACCGCCCGGCAGGCGGATGACGGCTGGGTTCTGGACGGGCGCAAGGCGGTGGTGATCGGCGGCCATGCCGCCGACGGTTTCGTGGTGGTCGCCCGCAGCGCCTGCGGCCGCACCGACGCCGAGGGGCTGTCGCTGTTCCTGGTAGAAGCCGACGCACCGGGCGTGGAGGTGATCGCCTATCGCACCAACGACGCCACCGGCGCCGCCGATCTGGTGCTGAACGGGGCGGCCCTGCCCGCAGATGCCCTGCTGGGCACAGCCGGTGCCGCCGCCGGCCCGATCGAGGCCACGATCGATTTCGCCATCGCCGCGGTCGCCGCCGAAGCGGTGGGGGCGATGGCGGCACTCTGCGAGCAGACGCTCGACTATCTGAAAACCCGCAAACAGTTCGGCCGGCCGCTGGGCGACAATCAGGTTCTGCAGCACCGCATGGTCGACATGGTGATCGCGACCGAAGAGGCGCGCTCGGCGGCACTTCATGGCGCGCTGATGGCCGAAGACCCCGATCCGGCGGCCCGGTCGCGGGCCCTGTCGCTCACCAAGATCGAAATCGGCCGCACCGCGACGAAGGTGGGCCAGGAGGCGGTGCAGCTGCACGGCGCCATGGGTGTCACCGCGGAGCTGGCGATCGGCCATTATTTCAAGCGCCTGACCGCAATCGCCGCCAGTTTCGGCGATGCCGACTGGCATATCCGGCGCATCGCCCGCATCGACGCCGCCGCCCCCATCCGCGGCCTGAACCGACCCGCGGCCTGAACCGGAGACGCCCCCCATGGACATCAAGCTTTCGCCCGAGGATCAGGCCTTCGCCGACGAGGTCCGCGGCTTCATCCGCGACAATCTGCCGGCCGATATCGCCGACAAGGTGCGCCGCGACATCCACCTCTCCAAAGACGATTACATGCGCTGGCAGCAGATTCTGGGCGCCCGGGGCTGGCATGTGTTCACCTGGCCCGAAGCCCATGGCGGGCCGGGCTGGACGATCACCCGGCGCTATCTGTTCGAGGTGATCTCGGCCGAAATGGACTGCCCGCTGATCCAGCCCTTCGGGCCGCGCATGGCCGGGCCGGTGATCTTCACCTTCGGCAATGACGACCAGCGCGCCCGCTTCCTGCCCGGCATCCGCGACAGCACGGTCTGGTGGTGCCAGGGCTATTCCGAACCGCAATCGGGCTCGGACCTCGCCTCGCTGGCGACGCGGGCCGAGGATCGGGGCGACCATTATCTGGTCAACGGCCAGAAGATCTGGACCACCTATGCCCATTATGCCGACTGGATGTTCTGCCTGGTCCGCACCGCGAAGGAAGACCGGCCGCAGAAGGGCATTTCCTTCCTGCTGATCGACATGACCACCCCCGGCATCACGGTGCAGCCGATCCCGATGCTGGAGGGCACCCATTCCTTCAACACCGTGTTCTTCGAAGACGTGAAGGTCCCGAAAGAGAACCTGATCGGCGTCGAGGGCCAGGGCTGGACCTATGCCAAATTCCTGCTGGAGCATGAACGGGTCGACAATGCCGCGATCGGCGTCACCAAGGCGGCGCTGCGCCGGGTGAAAGAGATCGCCGCTGCCGAACCCGGCGACGGCGGCCGGCCGCTGATCGAGGACCCGCTGTTCCACGCCCGGCTGACCGCCGTCGAAGCGCAGCTGATGTCGCTGGAACTGGCGGCGCTGCGCACGCTGTCGGCCGTGGCGTCCGGCGCCTCCCCCGGCCCCGCCTCGTCTCTGCTCAAGATCCGCGGCACCGAGATTGCCCAGCGGATCAGCGAACTGGGCTCGGAAGCGGTCGGCTGGTACGCCCTGCCCTGGCAGCCGGATCTGCTCGACGGCAGCTCCAACGAGGCACCGATCGGCCCGGACCATGCCGGGCCGGCGGCGAATGCCTATCTCTGGCGGCGCTGCATGTCGATCTATGGCGGCAGCAACGAGATCCAGCGCAACATCATCGCCAGGCAGATGCTCGGGCTCTGAAAGCGCGGGGGGCAGGCAGGCGGGGAGTGGGCAGGCAGAGGGCGGGCAGGCGGGGTGGGCGGACCCTCAGGCGAGGCTCTTCGGATCCACCCGGCCTTCCTTCAGCAGCAGTTCCAGCGCCGCGACCGCCCGCTCGAAGGTGCGGGTCTTGGTCCATTCCCGCTCGGCGGCGATCTGGTCGAGCAGGGCGGCCGTGCGGGCATTGACGCGCAGGCTGACCGCCACCGTCGGCGGCCCCGGCGGGCGGCCGCGCGGCCGGGGGGCATAGTCTTCGGCCGGGCGCTGTTCGTGAACATCGCGCGGGTCGCGGCTGCGGAAGCCGGATTGTTCGGCCAGCGGCCGCACCAGTTCGCGGGTCAGCCGCGGATCATCGGCATGGCGCCGACCCGGGCGGAAATCGCTCAGATCGCCCAGCGGATCGGCCGCCGGGGCTTCGGGTTGGTCGGCGCCGAACAGGCTCGGCCGCTTGCGCTCGCTCATGCCCCCTGCCCTCCGGCAATGGCCGCACCCTGTTCCGCGGCCTCGTTTTCACGCAACAGCTGGATGACCGCGGCGGCATAGGCGCGGGCATTCTCGATCGCCTTGTCGACGCCGGCCACCTCCTTGCGATCCAGCGCCTCCAGCGTGCCGCCATAGGCGAGAAAGGCATCGAAGGCGCCGCGCTCGATCAGCTCCACCGGCAGGATATTGACCCCCGCCGCCTCCAGATCGTCGACGATCGCCCGCAGCGCCCGCGAGCGGATCGCGGCGCTGGTGCGGGTCAACAGCACGCAATGCGGGATGCGCCGGCGGAAGGCCTTTTCCTGGCGTTTCACCAGCTGGATCGCGCGCACCGCCTGCTTGCCGTCCAGCTGCTTGGCCTGCAAGGGGATCAGCACCAGATCCGCCCGGCCGATCGCATAGGCGACAACGGTCGAGGCGGTGCCTTCCAGATCGACCAGCACGAAGGCATGGGTCTCGGCCGCGGCATCGATGGTCTCGACGATGTTGTGTTCACCGATATCGCCCAGCACGGTCAGGTTCTCGGGCTTGCCCGGCAGGGCGGCCCAGTCGGTGATCGGATGGTTCGGATCGGCATCGATCACCGCCACTTTGGTGCGCGCCGCAAGCTCCGTCCCCAGGACCAGCGCCGAGGTGGTCTTGCCCGCCCCGCCCTTCGGATTCGCGAATGCGATGATCGCCATGGGAAACCCCCCTCCGGCCCGCCGGGGCCGCCTGTTCCAGCCGCAAAAGATCCGCCGCAAAAGATTGGCCGCCAGAGATTGGCCGGCGCCAGCCCGGCCGATCCCGTTGCCGCATCATAGCGCGCCGGGCGGCAGGAACAAGCGGGAACCAGCTTCCGCAAGATGTTTCCTGATTGATCTGGTTTTTTCTGGCAAAAAATATGGACCACCTGAACACCTCCCGGCCAGCGACCAGCGACCCGCACACCCACCGCCCATGCCGCCCGCGAACCCCAAGCTCCCGCAAAAATCCCGGGAGGTTCGCGGACGAAATTATCCCGCTTTTTCAGCGCGTTAAATTGTACACTTCATGCATGTTCATGCCGGTGCATGGCCTCCAGCGGGGGTTCGCGCGGATCGCCTTTTTCCGGCATCGAATTCAGGGTATTAAGAGGGGGTGGGTCGCACCCTTGCGGGTGCGTGGATTGAAACAGTTCCTTTAAATCAAAATTTTCATGAGCCCATGGTCGCACCCTTGCGGGTGCGTGGATTGAAACCGTTTGGACGCGCGTCCAGAGCGTCCAGGCCGGGAGTCGCACCCTTGCGGGTGCGTGGATTGAAACGATCCACCTCACGCCCGGCGGGCGCTGCGAACGAGTCGCACCCTTGCGGGTGCGTGGATTGAAACCGCGCCACTCGCCGACGAGGGTCGACCCGATGCCCGGTCGCACCCTTGCGGGTGCGTGGATTGAAACAGCCCGCCACGCCGATCCCGAGAACTGGTACGCGTCGCACCCTCGCGGGTGCGTGGACTGAACCCGCTTGATCAATGGCAGTCTTGAACCCAGCCCCTATCGTCGCACCGATCGCGACGGAGATGGCCCTGACAACGGTACCGGACGCCATGCAGTCCCTCGTTTTTCTGGTGTAGGTCGCGGCCGGGACGCGTCTCAGGCTGGCGGACGGGCAGCCGTTCACCGACGCATGGGCCGGGGCCTGGGCGCAGGGTCTGCTTGCCGGGCTCACCGCCCTGCCGGTGTCGCGGGTGCCGGAGCGGCGCCCCGGTTGACGCGATCCGATCCGATCACCGAATGCCTCGCGAGAGGGGCGCACAACGTCCCGGCGCCTCGCGCCTGCGGCCATCGGGCCGCGCCGTTCACGACCGGTTTGATATCGCTTGCAATATCGGGAACGCCGCCCGACATGGGTTTATAAGACTGATCCTCGATACGGCGACCATGGTCGCCGCCATCCGCAGCGCCGCCGGCGCCTCCTGCAAGCTGCTGGAGGCGGGTCTGACCCGACGGGTGACGCTGCTGGCGTCCGTGCCGATGATGTTCGAGTATCAGGCAGTGATGACCCGGCCGGAGCATCTGGCGGACGTCAGGTCTGACAGTGGATGAGGAAAAGTAACTTCGCGCTCCGGCTACAGCCCTCGCGTCTCGACGAGGCCCGCAAGGTGGCGGAAAGTGAGGGCGTGGCGCTCAATCAGTTCATCAACGTCGCGGTTGCGGAAAAGCTCTCCGCCCTGCGGACGGCCCACTATTTCGAGGAGCGTGCCGCCCGCGCCGACATCCCGAAGGCCCTCGACATCTTGAAGCGTGCAGGCCAGGGCAATCCGCCGGTCGCGGGTGACAGGCTGGACGATTGAGCCATCAGCCAGCCTTCACCTGCGGCATCATGCCGGGGGCTGACGGGTGCGGGCCGCAAAAGGATCGATCGCATCGAAATCCGCCGCAACCGGTACGCCGGTGTCGTCGGGCATGACCGGGCTGCCGGGGGTGCGGCTGCGGTCCAGGCGGATCACTGCCATGCCGGCGCTGCGGGCGGCGGCGATTTCACCCGGATGGTCGGACAGGAACAGGATGTCCGCCGGTGCCCGGCCCAGCGCGTCGGCAATGCTTCTATATGAGGCGGCGTCGAGCTTCAGGCCGGTGGCGGTATCGAAATTGTGCGAAAACAAGGGGTTGAGGTCGCCCGCCTCGGTATGGCCGAACAGCAGCAGCTGGGCCGCCACCGACCCCGAGGAATAGACCGCGAGCGTGGCGCCCGCCGCATGCCAGCGGCCGAGCGCCGCCGCAACCTCGGGGTAGAGATGGGCCCGGAGCGTGCCGTCGGCATAGCCATCGGCCCAGATCAGCCCCTGCAGGGTTTTGAGCGGGGTGATCTTGGCATCGGCGTCGATCCAGGCGATCAGCCGGTCGGCCAGGGCATCGATTTCCCCCGCCGCCCCCGGGGCCGCGGGCAGCACCCCGCCCTCGGCACGGATGCGGGCGCGGACATCCTCCAGCGCCGCCGCAACCTGGGCCTCGTCTGCATGGGCGTGCAGAAACCCGCGCAGCCGCGCGCGCGCGAAGGGGAACAGCACCTCGGAAACGAAGGCGATATCGGTGGTGGTGCCCTCGATATCGGTCAGGACCACCGGGCCGGCTTTGCCGCCTGCGGCCGGCCGGGCAGGTGCCGGGATGTCACTCGCCATGGCGCGGAAAGCCCTCGGCGATCGGGCTGCCGGTGAAGCGTGCCACCCAGCCCTCGGGGTTGGTGAACAGGCGGATCGCGGCGAAACGCGGCGTCGGGCCCATGTCGAACCAGTGCGGCGTGCCGGCGGGCACCGAAATCAGAT
This sequence comes from Tistrella mobilis, assembly GCF_041468085.1. Lineage (NCBI taxonomy): Bacteria > Pseudomonadati > Pseudomonadota > Alphaproteobacteria > Geminicoccales > Geminicoccaceae > Tistrella > Tistrella mobilis. The sequence goes on from NZ_CP121015.1 coordinate 577,372, forward strand.
CGTCGCGGCGGCAGAGCGTGCGGAACACCCGCCCGCCCAGATGCAGATAGAAGGTCCCCTCGCCTTCGACGAAGAAACGCACCTCGTCTTCGGCATGGGTGTGCTCGTCCAGAAACTTGCGGCGCAGCACCGGATGGTCGGGGTTGTCGGGGGTCAGGCGGATGACGTCGGCGGTGACATAGCCGCCCTCCGCCTTCAGCCGCGCAATCTCGGGCGCATAGGCGTCCAGGATCTCGGCCGCATCGCTTTCGATGCCGAGGGCATGGCGCGCGTCCCACCTTTCGAAACGCACGCCGACCTCGGCCAGCAGGCGGGCGATCGCCGCCGCATCATCGGTATCGGCGATCACCTGTGCGGGATCGGTATCGGCATGAACGACCAGACGGCTCATCCGGCAATCCTCCGCAAGTCGAGGGACAGTGAAAACAGGGCGTCGAAGGCATCGAGATGACGTTCGGCATCACCCGGCGTCGCCCCCCAGGCATAGATGCCATGGCCGGCGAGCAGATAGCCCGGCGCCGTCACCTGCCCTGCCCCGCGCAAGGCGGCCAGATGCGCCGAAACCCGCCCGGCCAGGGCAACCGTGTCCTGATCATTGGGGAAGACCGGTACGGTGACGGTAACGTCGTGGGTGGTGATGCCGGCAAAGGCCTTCTGCAACTCCCAGCCCGCCAGCTCCAGCCGGCCGGCATCGGCGCGCAGATGCGAGATCAGCATCGAGGCCGGGCTGTGGACATGGAAGATGGCGCCGATCGCCGGATCATCGCGATAGAGCGCCTGGTGCAGCGGCGTTTCGGCCGAGGTGCCCGCCGGCGCGGGACCGTCGATCGCAACCTCGGCCAGATCGTCGGCCACAAGCCGGCCCTTGTCGCGGCCCGACCGGGTGACCAGCATCCGGCCCGCATCCAGCCGCACCGAAAAATTGCCCGAGGTCGCCGGCACCCAGCCCCGCGCCGCCGCAGCGCGGCCGGCATGGATCACAGCCGCCGCCGCCTCGTCAAAACCCATCCCGCCCATCGCGTGTCGTTGTCTCCGGCAGTGGTCATTGGCTCATGGCCGGCCTCTTCCGGGCCGCGCCGACGCGACACCATCCTAGACAAGGGGGGTGAAGTGCAAAACGAAAAATTCCTGTTGATCACCTGTATTACACAGCAGAAGTTCGTCATTCATCCCCTGCCCGCCCGCGCGGCGCCGGGTTGATGGCTGGTGGCGGTTCTGTGTTCCCAGGATCAACCGCCCGCATCCACCTGATTATCGACCTTGATCTGCCGCTGTCGTGCCGGCCGGCCGCGAGAGGGCGGCAGCTTACCACCCGCAAAGCCCGGCTTCCACGCCGGCCGGCCGCGCCGGCGGCAGCTCGCCCATGCCTGAACCGGCCCGAACACGCCGCAACAAGCCCGAGCAAGCCTGATCGGCCCTGATCCTGCCTGATCCAGATTGCGCAAGACAGATCTGGCAGATAAGCGGTGCCACCGCCGATGCCGATGGGTCGCGGCGGGGCGGCGGGGCGGCGGGGCGGCGGGGCGACGGGGCGACGGGGCGACGGGGCGACGGGGCGACGGGGCGACGGGGCGACCACGCTGGCCAGTTATTCTTGATTGCGCAAGATTGTTCTTGCAGGAAATGGAAAGCACCAGCCGTTTCTGCGGCCGGATGCCGCCGGTCCGCCGGTATCCTCCCGCCAGCGGTGGCAGCGGCGGTGGTATCCCCCTTGCCGTCGAGACAGCGGCCCGGACCGCTGCTGCCATCCGGGGCGCGCTCTATGCGGCTGCCGGCCGGACATCAGGCAACCGACCCTGCGGCAGATCGGCCGCAAGGATCATGATCGAGCTTGCGCCAGTTTTATCTGGATTGATCTGGCTGGATCTATCATTCGCCGGGCGTGCCCCACCCTCTCCGCTTCCCGGCCAGGGCGGAGGGGCAAGAGGGGGCAGGGGGCGGCAGAGGGGCAGGGGAGCAGGGGGCCAGGGGAGGGGATGAGAGCTGGGGGAGCACCGCCTCAGCGGTGGTGCCCGGTCAATATACAGATTGCGCAATATATATCTGGCAGGAAATGGCTGTTGCCGGCCGGAACCAGACAGCACTGCACATCCTCTCCGCCCCGCCAGCCAGCTGCGGCCGACCCCGGGGCAGGGATGAGGGGTGGGGGTAGGGGGGCCCGGGGTACATCGGATGAAAACCGGGGGCCGGTCCACCCCGGCGTCCGCCCCGGCACCTGCCCTTGGGCGCGCCGCGCCCGGAACCTGGGGGATACGGCGCCCGTCCCGTCGCGGCCGGTATCGATCCAGCCAGTGCCAGCCAGTGCCAGCCAGTGCCAGCCAGTGCCAGCCAGTGCCAGCCGGCACGGGCTGCAAACAGATAGCGCCAGCTTTTTCCAGATTGATCTGGCAGGAAACAGCCATCACCAGCCCGATCCGTCCGGGGTCGCCGGCCGGCCATCCCGGGCTGGCGGCATCGGGTTGGCGGCATCGGATTGGCGGCACCGGGTTGGCAGTATCGGGCCAGATCCGGCGACAGACCATCTGATCCGGCAATATCGGGCCGGATCCGGCCATATCCTGCGGCATCAGGCCCGTTCCAGCGGGATCGCGCCTGTTCCTGCGATATCCGCCCCGATCACGCCTGATCCATCCGTTACCGGCTGGCTATAGAATGCGCTGTCTGTTTCAAGATTGCGCAATATTCTTCTGGCAGGAAAT